>JAYTJO010000417.1:0-6723 GCA_043730975.1 Thermoleophilia bacterium
GCTTCCCGTTCGAGCCGGTCATCGAGCTCGGGGTCGATGACGATGTTTATGCGGCGCATCCTGGTCATGGTTACACATCCTTTTTGGAGAGTGTGTAACGACAGTGTGCCGGAAGAGGAACAGGTCTGTCGACGGAGATCTCAGACGGGCTCGGTCGCGACCACCCAGAGAGGTCTGTCACCGCACTCGACGCGCCTCGCGTCACTGCCTGGGTCGGTGAGTCGCGTCTGCAGGACGACGATCTCGTCGCCATCGATCACGGCGAGCGGCGCTCGCAGGCCGGACATGCCAAAGGTGAGATGCCACGCGCGCACCTGGTTGTGGATCGCGCGAGCTGGGTGCGACCAATCGATCCGCACGTAGTCGTCGTCCTCGAAATGCCCCGCCCAGGTCGCTCCCTCCTCCGACTGTGGATCGCCCGGGTCGCCCGCCATCACCCGCTCGAGCGCCCGCGGGAGCAAGCTCATCGCCAGCGCCTCGATTCTCGGCGCGAACTCGACGATCAGAACGTCGTCGTCCAGGACGGGGATCGACCCCTGCGCGAGCAGGTTGCCGGTATCGAGCTCGGCGTCCATGTAGTGCCAGGTCATCCCCCACACCGGGTCGTCCTCGCGCACCGTCCACGCGAAGGGAATCGGTCCACGGTGACGCGGGAGCAGCGCGGGATGCTGGTTCACCGAGCCGAGCCGCGGCACGTCGAGCGCCGCCAGCGGAATCTTCCAGGGGAAGCCGGCACAGAGCATCAGGTCGGGCTCGTAGGAGCGCAGGAGCGATTCGATCGCGTGCTTGTCACGCGCGAAGAGGAGGTCGACGCCGGCCGGAGCGGTGGCGTCCGTCAACACGAGATGCGGCGGCATCACCCGGCCGTCGTCCCTTCGGGGGCCGAGCAGGGCGACCGGGTCGTGACCGAGCTCGCGCAACGTCCCCACGAGCGCGTGGGCGGGCGGAGCAATCGAGGAGATCGTGACGATGCGAAGGCTCTCGGGCATCCGGCGATTCTACGACGCCCACAATAGGACAGTCGCGCGAGCGAGTGGCTCAGTACCAGATCGCGACCGGGTGGCCGTCGCGGATCTCGGGCGGGTTCGGCAGCGAAACGGCATCGCGCCGGGCCGCCGTCCACGCGCACGCAGCAGCATCGAGTAGATCGTCGAGCGGGATCGTCGCGACCGCACCGAGCGTGCCCGGATCGATATTGATCCCGTGCTTGCGCAGCAGGCCGAGGCGCTCGAACGCACCGCCGGCCGACTTCTTGCGGAACTTCAGCCGCTTCATGTCGTTCATCGCGGTGAAGCAGACCTCGGGGTGCACCTCGCGGAATCGTCGGTCGGTGGTCGCGAGCGCGGTGACGTGGCGGATCCGGTCGCCGAGCGCGTGCGCCTGCGCGGAGATGCCGCCACCCTCGGCAAACGGCGCGTCGAAGCGCTCCCGCTCCGGGATCGAGAAGACGGAGCTGCCACCGACGACTGCTCTCGCAAGCGCGTCCGCCTCGCGCGGGCCGTAGCCGATCGGGATGTCGATCGCGATCCGCTTCATGTCCGCCAGCTCGGCGAACGACGACTCGACGCCATCGAGCAACCGTGCCTCTCGGAAGCGGCCGTCGATCAACACCACGGCAACCCAGCCGCGCTTGCACCCATCGACACCCGCTACGAGCTCGGCCACATGCTCAGTCTGCCGTGCGCGCGGCCTCTCCGTCGCGTCAGGCGATCGACTGTTCCCAGCGTGAGACGGCGTACGGTGCTCCCGGGCGCGCGCCCACGGCGAGAATCGCGGTGCCGTCCACCGTTGCAACGGCCGAGCGGAGAAGCGCCGGATCGTGCACGAAGACGAGAGTGCCCGCCGGGGCGTCGACCGTCTCACCGTCGATCGTGGACACCGCGTGGCCACTCATCACGGCGAAGAGCTCCTCGTGACCCTCGGTGCCGTAATCGCTGTCGTCGCGTTCGTCGCGTTCGGTGATCACCAGCTCGCCTGCATTTCCGGTCGCGCCGTTGACGCCAATGCCTGCACGTCGAAGTGGCGTCGGACGAGGTGGAACGCTGCGGCGCCACTGCCATCGGGAGGGCCGGAGTCGGTGACGACGTCGGCGAGACTGACGGCAGAGAAGGGCGCGGTGCTCGGGTCGCTCACGCGGAGAGTCTGACAGATCAAATCGCGAGCTGCGCGAAGCTTTCGAAGAGGTCGTCCCAGCTGTACGAGAGCCCGTGGAACAAGCGCGCCTCGTCGATCAGCTCCGGCTCGCGCGCAGGCGACGTCGAGAGCAGCCGCGCCTCGGGCGTGATCCCGACCCGCCAGAGGTTGAGGCGATCTGCATCCCAGCAGGCGCCCGTCGTCGGGTCGTCGCTGACATAGCCCTTGTCGTGCCTCGTGCACGCGTCGACGAGAACGCCGAGCCGCTCGTCATCGAGCGTGAGCACGCCCTCAGAGGACAGCTCCAGAGCAAACTGCGCTGCCCGGAGACCGTGTTGCGGGTCTCGCTGTTCGTTGAAGCGCTGCGTGTCGTGAAGGAGCGCGAAGAGAAGGACGAGCTCCGAATCGCAGCCCTCGACCTGACGGGCGAGTCCGAGCCCCGCCCACGCCACCGCCTTCCAGTGCTGCTCGCCATGATCGCGCGACCCGGGCCGCGTCGACCTCGCGACGACCAGTGGGGCAAGCGAGGAATCCATGAAGCGAGCGTAGTTCATCCCATTGCGCATCAAGCCTCTAATGTCCGTGCTATGCGCATTCTGATCACCGGTGCCGCGGGCATGCTCGGCGGGAAGCTGGCCGAGCGACTTGCGCGCGACGGCGAGCTCGCGGGACGCACCATCGAGCACGTGTCGCTCGCGGACACCGTAGAGCCGAGAGGACTGGTACTCGCGGGCTACGACGCGGACTTTGTCGTTTCGGATCTTGCGGACGAGGGGGTCGTGGCCGATCTGCTGGAGGATCGTCCCGACGTCATCTTCCATCTCGCCGCGGTCGTTTCCGCCGCCGCGGAGCGCGACCTCGAGCAGGGGTACCGGACGAATTTGGACGGGACGCGACTTCTCCTGGACGGCATTCGGATGCGAGGGAGCGAGTATCGTCCGCGGGTCGTCTTTGCCTCCACGATCGCCGTGTTCGGTGCGCCTTTCCCGGAGGTCATCGGCGACGAGCAGTGTCTGACGCCCCTGACGAGCTACGGGACGCAGAAGGCGATGGCGGAGCTTCTACTCTCGGACTACTCTCGCCGCGACTTCCTGGACGGCATCGGACTCCGCCTGCCGACGATTTGCGTGCGGCCGGGCACACCGAACGCGGCGGCCTCAGGCTTCTTCTCCAGCATCATTCGGGAGCCCTTGAACGGCAAGGAGGCCGTGCTTCCGGTGCCCGACGACACCCGCCACTGGCATGCTTCGCCGCGTGCCGCGATCGGGTTTCTGATCCACGCCGCCACGATCGACACCGCCTTGCTCGGCGAACGGCGTTGTTTGACGATGCCCGGGGTGTCGGTGACGGTGGCCGAACAGATCGAGGCCCTTCGTCGCGTCGCCGGCGAGGAGGTCGCGAGCTGGATCCGCCGTGAGCCCGACGAGGCGGTCATGGCGATCGTTGCCGGATGGCCATGCGATTTCGAGGCACGGCGCGCGCGGGCGCTCCGGTTCAGCGCGGAATCCGACTTCGAGGAGATCATCCGCATCCATATCGAGGATGAGCTCGACGGCACGATTCCCGGGGCAGGCGCGTGACGAGCATCGCACTGGTCACGGGCGCCGGCAGTGGGATCGGCCGGGTGACGGCGGTCGCCCTGGCCGGTGCGGGATTCACCGTCGTTCTCGTCGGCCGCCGTCTCGAACCGCTCGAGGCCGCCGCGGCGAGCGCCGGGAATGGAGCGGTCGCACTCACGTGCGATGTCCGCGACCCGGCATCCGTCGCCGAACTCTTCGCCGAGATCAACGCGCGGTTCGGTCGGCTCGATCTCCTCTTCAACAACGCCGGCGTCGGCTCACCCCCGGCGAAACTGGAGGACGTTGCCTTCGACGACTGGCAGGCCGTGGTGGAGACGAACCTGACCGGCGCCTTCCTCTGCACGCAGGAGGCGTTCCGGATCATGAAGCGCCAGAGCCCGCGGGGTGGGCGGATCATCAACAACGGCTCGATCTCCGCGAGCGTCCCGCGCCCGAGCTCCGCTCCCTACACCGCCGCGAAGCACGGCATCACCGGTCTCACGAGGTCTACATCGCTCGATGGTCGCGCGTACGACATCGCGTGCGGGCAGATCGACATCGGCAACGCCGCCACCGAGATGGTCGCGGAGGCGACATCGATCGGGGTCGTCCAGGCGAACGGCTCGGTCGAGGTCGAGCCATCCTTCGACGTCGCCCACGTTGCCGATGCGGTGGTCTACATGGCGTCGTTGCCGCTCGACGCGAACGTGCAGTTCATGACGGTGATGGCGACGAAGATGCCGTTCATCGGCCGCGGCTGACCCATGCTCTTGCTGAACGCACCGTGACCCAGGAGGGAGCAGAGACAACCCTCAGCGAAGCCGACGCGCGGACTCGAACCGCGGACCCCTTCATTACGAGGGATCGCCAGCGTGGGCAACGGGGTCCAGCCGTGTCCACTCGGGGGCAGGAAATGCCTGCATGTTGCCCACATTGCGGCGGTCTGTTGGGGACACCGGATGACGGGGCTGGACAGGTCGATGTACGCGGAGAGTACGCGGGCGCTGATGACGACGAAGATGAGTTAGCCGGCGAGGACAACGGCCCGCGTTCGCAGCGCGGGCCGTCGGATCGTGCTCGACGGCGACCTGGTGGTGCAGGTCATGAGCCGTCCGGCTGAGGCTATCGCAGCGCGCGAGCGCTGCACACGCGGGTGGCGGCAGCAGTCGTGTAAGAAGCGGACGTGCCAGATCTGCGGTGTCGTGTGGGCGAGAGACTGGCGGCGGGTACTGTTCGAGGCGCTTCAAGCCCCTGGCGTCCCTGTTGTGATCTCCGCGGTGACTCCTCCGGGCGCGGAAGGTCTGCCCTGGGACGAGGCGTACTGCACGCGTCTCGGCCCGCATGTGCACGGCTCGCGCCGTGGTTGCCGTGTCGATCCCGACGTGCTGGCGGAGTGGTCACGGGATATCTCGAAGCGGTGGAAGCGACTCCACAACGCAGCCCGCAATGCATGCAAGCGGGACGTGGGTCGGTGCCTGCCGCTATCGGTTCGTGCGTGGGAGCCGCAGAAGCGTGGGCCGGGCCACGTGCATCCCGTGTTCCATCTCCGTTCGCCCGCCGATGTGGAGGTCGCACGGTGCTACCTGGCGCATCTCGCGCGGCTCGCGCCGAAGCACTCGTTCGGGTTCGTCGGCGAGAAAGAAGGCAAAAGCATGCAGATCATGGACGGGGGCAGGGCGGCGGCGTACCTCTCGAGCTACTTCATCACGGGGAAGGGGCGGAAAGCGACGCTGCAAGAGAACGCCCGCAATCCCCACCTTCCCAGGATGCTGATCTGGGTCTCCCCCACCCTGACCGGAGCGACCGGGATCACAATGCGGAATCTTCGCCGCTGTCGGCAGCTATGGGCTGTGCGGATGGGATTCCTCGACCCGCCGACCTGGCCAGGAATCGAGCTGGCTCAGATCGTGCTCCTTGCGGGGCCGTGGCCGGTGCGAGGGCCGTGAGAGACGGGGGGAGGCTCCCACCCGCCAGGGTGGGGCCTCCCCCGCCTCTCACGAACCGCAACCGGATGGGAGGACGCTCGCGCACGCCAGTGAAAGGGTTCGGGATTGGCGTCGGGCCATCAGCCTGACCCCGGCACCGTTCTCGGTGTGCAGCCCGAGGTCAGCTCGGCGCCATGACCCGTTCAAGCGTGGCGTAGCCTGCCGGCTCCCAAGTCGGCTTGCCCCCGGGCAGACCAAGCCTCCCGTTCCGCCCGATCCCGATCAGGCCCAGGGCGCGCAAGACAGCCCACCCGCGCGCCCGCACGACGGTGGCTTCATCGGCCCGCTCATAGGCGTCGAGGAACCGACTCGCCGCGCCGGCTGGCAACAAGATCCAGGCGGCCGAAAGATCGGTCGCGGGATCGCCTGCGCATATCTCGCCGAAATCGATCACCCCGGCGAGCATCCCGTCCCGGACGATCACGTTTGCCGGATGCAAGTCACCATGAAGCCAGACTGACGCGCCCTGCCAAGCGGGCGCCGCGACGGCCTTCTCCCACACTTCCCGCGCAGCGTCAGCGCCCGCGTAGTCGGCAATTACTTCGAACCAGCCGTCGACCCGCTGCAAACCGGCTAGAGGGATGCCGCGCGAAGGGTTGGCCGGGGCGTCAGCCGGCGCCTGGTGATGCAGCGCCCTCAGGAACCCGGCGAGGATCTCGGCCGCCTCGATGCGCGTAATCGGTGCACGATCGGCCGGCTCACCCTCGACCCACCGCGCGATCGTCCAGGTGTGCTCGAACAGGCTCGAAGGCTTGCCGAGGCGCACCGGGACGGGCGTTGGCAGCGGTAGGCGCTCGGCCAACATCGGCAGCCACCTCTGCTCCGTGAGCAGCAGGGCCGGTGCTCGCTCTGTACGCGGCAAGCGCACGGCCAACTCCTGCCCGAGGCGCCACTGCTGGTTGTCCCAACCTCCGCTGACGTCACGCAACTCTAGGTGCGCTAGATCCGGGTGCTGATCCAGTAGCAACGCGCGCACCAGATCCTGCTCGAACTTCAGCTCCTCCATTATTGAGTCTCGATTGCTGGCACGCGCAGCCACGCTAACA
>JAYTJO010000418.1:0-2031 GCA_043730975.1 Thermoleophilia bacterium
GGCAGCGAGCAGAGCCCGTGGGAGATCTCCGCGTTCCTGGAGTTCAAAACGGTCTGGCACCCGGTGGGGACATGAGCATCCTCGATGAAGAGCGTATCGCCGATGCTCATGTCCCCACCGGATGCTTCATTTCTGCTCGCTTCGCGAGATCCTGAAGGGGCCCGCCCGCGGGCCTTTTGAAGAGCGCGGGCTCAAGGATAGTCTGCTGCCTGATGGAACCGCTCTCTTTCCCCACCGTCGTGAGCGAAGCACCGCTCGGCCTCGACCCACGGATCCGGCGGTTCCGCTGCGACGACGAGGTCGACACGTTCGTCGTCGTGACCGAGCGCTGGGTCGTGATCGTCGACACGCACAGCACTCCGGCACTCGCACTCCAGCTCGCGGAGCAGTGTGTGGGAGAGAACGACGCGGGCCGGCTCCTCGTCATCAACACGCACGCCGACTACGACCACGCGTGGGGGAACCAGGTCTTCAGCGGCCCGGAGTCGCCCTATCCTGCGCCGATCATCGGCCACCGACTCTGCGCCGAGCGACTCAAAGGTGGTGACGCCGTCGCGTCGCGCGCGAAGTTGGAGCTCGAGCAGCCGGGTCGCTTCGACGACCTCGTCTTCACGCCGCCGAGCATTACGGTGGGTGACGAGGGCTTGACGATCGACGGAGGAGATCTGACGCTCATCCTCGTCCACACGCCCGGCCACACCGAGGATCACTTCTCGGTCTGGATCCCTGAGCTGCGGATCGTCCTCGCCGCGGACGCCGCGGAGCAGCCGTTCCCGCACATCGACACTCCCGAGGGGATTGGGCAGGCACGAGCCTCGCTCGTGCGCCTGCAGGAGCTCGATCCGCTCCACGTCCTGCCGTGCCACGGCGACACGACGGAACCCGCCCTGCTCGAGCGCAACATCACATATCTCGACGCCGTCGCAGCCGATCCGGGATTGCCGCTCGCCGAGGCGGCGCGGATCGCCGGCGTCACGCTCGAGGAGCTCGACCCGATCTACCACGAGTTCCACGCCGACGCGCTCGCCGCCAGTGAGCAACTCGCGGCGCGGTGACAGGCGCGGGTGCGCCATCCCAGGAGTTCCACCGGTAACTCCGTAGGGGAGATGGCGCAGCCTCTCCCGGGACAGCCCACAGCAACCACCAGCCTCAGGGGCAAGCGGGCGTAGGGTTCCGAGGCACCGCACTAGCCTGTCTCCCGGGTTTCCTTCGTCCGCCCGAGCTCGTCTCTGAGGGCCGCAATCCCCGAAGGCCCAACGCCGCAGCATCCCCCGAGGTACCGGGCGCCGAGCCCGACCCACTCCGCGACCTCCGCACCCGAGAAGCCGGCTGCGGCGCCAGTCCACACCTTCTCGACAGCATCCCAGCTCTGGCCCCCGTTCGGATATGCGACGAGTGGCAAGTCCGTGACCCTGCTGATCCGTTCGAGCAGAGGCGCGATGTCGGCGGGAGCCGTGCAATTCACCCCGACTGCAACCACGGATGGGATTGTCACGGCAGCGGTCACGGCCTCCTCGATCGGGTCGTCGCCCCAGGTCGTCGCCCCGTCGCGGCAGGTGAAGGTCATCCAGGCCGGGATCGGCGCTAACCCGTCGAGCGCGCGTCCGATCGCACGTGCCTCCCGGGCCGACGAGATCGTCTCGATCGCGAGCAGGTCGGGCTGCGTGTCGACGAGGAGCCGCAGCCGCGCCGTGTGGAACGCGACCAGCGCAGGCTCGCCCACGACGGGTGCCCGATACTCGGAGCCGTCGCCAAGCGTGGCGCCGTACGGGCCGACGGAGGCGGCGACTGTCACGGCTCGTGCGCCCGCCGGATCCTCGATCGCGAATCGCGTTCGTGCTTCGACCGCGAGGGCCGTCGTCGATCGAAGCACCGCGACCGCCGTCTTGGTCGCAAGGCCCGCTGAAACGAGGCTCGCCTCACTCGCCTGGTAACTCGACGTGATAAGCACCCGGGCGCCTGCGCGCAGGAACGCCAGGTGGGCAGCAACGACCGCCTCGGGATCGTCGATCAGGAGCCGTGCAGTCCAGA
>JAYTJO010000419.1:0-3827 GCA_043730975.1 Thermoleophilia bacterium
GGCGTCCGGCGGCAACCGATGAAGATTCTCTTACATCCGAGAGGCGGGCGCGACCGAACGCTCGTGAGTTAGTGCGAAGCGACTACCCCGAGGTGCTGCTCGTAGGCGCCGCTCGCGACGATCTCCCCGAGCTGCTCGATCGTGTGCCTGAGCTCGTCATCCGAGTTGTAGTAGTGCGGGCCGAGGCGGATGCCGGCGTCGGGACGGAAGTCGCACAGGATTTGGCGCTCGGTCAGCTCTCTGTGCACCGCCGGGAACTCGGGCACGTAGACGGTCACGGTGCCGCCGCGCGTCACGGGGCTCCGCGGGCTCCGCACCTCGAAGCCGGCCTCGTCGGCAAGATCGATGAGTAGCTGCGTCTGGCGGAGGGAGTTCTCGCGAATCCGGTCGACCCCGACCTCCTCGATCAGGTCGTATCCCGCGGTTGCGGCATAGAGCGCCGGGACGTTTGGGGTGCCCGTGAGGAAGCGCGCGGCACCGTGCGTGTACTCCATCTCTTCCTCGAAGCCGAACGGGCGCTCGTGCGCCTGCCAGCCGGTGAAGGTCGGTTGCAACCGCTCGGAGAGGTCCGGGCGGACATAGAGCCAGCCGTTCCCGGGGCCGCCGTTCAACCACTTCACCGAGCCACCGACGGCGAAGTCGACGTTCAGCGTTGTGACGTCGAACGGGACGATCCCGGCGCTCTGGTAACAGTCGAGGATCACGTGCGCTCCCACCTCGTGCGCTCGCCGGATGATCGGCTCGATCGCCTGGATCTCTCCGGTTCTGAAGAGGACGTGGCTGATCGGGACGAGCAGGGTGCGCTCGTCGATCGCGTCGACGATGGCACCGTCGTCCTCACAGACGATCACCTCGAGGTCGGGCTGTGCCTGATAGAGGTAGCGCACGGAGGGGAAGTTGCCGCGCTCGTAGACGACGCGGTTGCGCTTCGGGTCGATCGGGAAGAACGACGAGAGCACGATCGCCTCGGCGACGGCGACGTTCTGGTGCATCACCGTCGTGCCGGGAGGCCCGCCGATGATACGGCCGATCTGGTCGCCGACGGTCATGGGCATCGTCCACCAGCCCTCGCCCCACGAGCGGATGCCCCGCTCCTTCCACATCCGCGCGTACTCGGCGAGGCGATCCTCGGCCTTTGCCGGCATCGCCGCGAGCGAGTGATTGATCAGGTAGGTCGTGTGCTCCAGGATCGGAAACTCGGAGCGGTAGTCGATGAGGGCGTGCACGGGTGGGAGGGTAGTAGAACGGGTCGCGCGGGGAAGTCCGTGCGTGATACACTTGGATGGACTAAGTTTAGTCTAGTCCATTACAGACATGGTCACTCAGATCAACATCCACGAGGCGAAGACGCACTTCTCCCGACTCGTCGAGCGCGCCGCGGCAGGTGAGGAGATCGTGATCGCAAAGGCGGGCGAGCCGCGGGCGCGACTCGTGCCGCTCGAGCAACCGCGTCCGAAACGCCGGCAGGGTGGGTCGATGAAGGGCAAGATCTGGTTCGCGGACGACTGGGATAGCCCGGAGACGAACGAGCAGATCGCGCGCGATTTCTGGGGCGATGCGTGGCCCGAGGACACAGAGGAATGAGGCTCCTTCTGGATACGAACGCGTTCATCTGGTGGCTCGACGACCCGACGCAAATCGCTGCTCCCGCCCGCGACGCGATCGAAGACGGCTCTGTCGAGGTCTCTGTGAGCGCCGTAACAGCCTTCGAGATCAAGACCAAGGCAGCCCTCGGAAAACTCGAGTTCGACGGCGACATCGCGTTCCACCTCGACCGCGAGGGGTTCGACGAGTTGCCCGTGTCGATCGCCCACGCGGTTGCGGCCGGCACGCTGCCGCTGATTCACAAGGATCCGTTCGACCGTCTACTCATCGGGCAAGCACGACACGAGCAGCTGACGGTTGTGACACGTGACAAGACATTCCGGCGGTACGGCATCTCCGTGCTCGCCGCCTAGCTGAACCGCTTCAACACTCCGAGCGCCTGCTGGTTCCACGGTACGCGGTGCGTCGTCCCGGCGCCACGCATCGCGTCGAGGTGCGCGAGGTACCAGTCGTAGGTGGCGCACAGTGTCTCCGCGTTCGAGAGCCGCGGCTCCCAGCCGAGCAGCTCCTGTGCCTTCTCGATCGAGACGAACGAGTCCTTGTGGGCCGTCTTGTAGTGCCACTCGGCGAGAGGCGAGAGCTTTGCGAGCTCGAGCGCGCGCAGCGACAGCTCGGCCGGCTTGACGGGCACGGGCCAGAGGCGTGAGCCGGAGCCGGCGTGGTCGATCAACGCCTGCAGGTCGTCGCGCACCGTCCCGAAGACCCCGGCGCCGACGTTCAGCGCCTCGCCGCCGACCGCAGCGGTGAAGCTACGGGCCACTGCGTCGACGAGGTCCTCGACGGCGAGGAGTTGGTAGAGGTTGCCGCCGTCACCCAGGATCGGAATCCGACGCCCTTCCCGAATCCAGTCGAAGAGAATCTCGAAGACGCCGAGCCGCTCGGGCCCGATGAACGTCTTCGGGCGAATGATCGCGATATCGAGTCCGCGGCGACCAAACTCTCCTGCGAGCAGCTCGGCCTCGATCTTGGATTCGCCGTACCACCCCACGCCGACGAGCGGATCGGTCTCGAAGATCGGGTGCCGCTCCGGCACGCCGTAGACCGCCGTCGACGAGATCAGGACAACGCGCCGAACGCCCGCGTCGAGCGCGAGGGCGAGCACGTTGGCGGTGCCTTCGACGTTGACCGAGCGAATCGCCTCGCGCGATGACTGGATCGGCAGCGCAGCAGCGGCATGAACGACGACGTCGGCGCCCGCAACGAGCGCCCTGACATCCTGCTCCGAGCGAATGTCCCCTCGAAGCTCCTCGACGCCGAGCTCGAGCTCGGCGTCGTCGAGCGGTGCTACGTCGAGCGTGCGCACGACTCCCCCGTCCGCAAGGACACGCCGCGCCAGATGCAGGCCGAGAAAGCCTGCGCCGCCGGAGATCGAGACGAGCGCCATGGAGGGAGCGTAGAGGCTACGCACGAGCAGACGGCCGGTTCGCCGAGCTGCAGGGCGCAGCCTGGTTTTCCGGCCTACAGCCCGTACGCCTCCAGCAGCTTCAGCCAGAGCTCGCTCCTCGTGGGGAACGACGGCACGGCGTGCCAGAGGTCGTCGATCGACACCTCCGCGACGACCGCGATCGTCGCGGCGTGGAGCGCCTCGGCAACCTCGGCGCCCGTGATCGTGGCACCAACGATCACGCGCCGATCCTCGTCGACGACGATCCTCGATGTTCCGGCAGCGCCGCGACCGACAAAAGAGCCACCGGCGTTGCTGCTCGTCCCGACATCGACGTGCCGCACGCGTAGCCCGGCCTCCTGCGCCCCTTCGAGCGTGAGCCCAACCGCCCCGACCTGAGGATCGGTGAAGATCACGCGCGGTGACCGGGCGCCGTCCGAGCGCAGCTCAGATCGGCGCCCGAGCACGATGTCTGCGGCAAGTCGCGCCTGGTACTTGGCCATGTGCGTGAGGAGCGCGCGCCCGTTGACATCCCCAACGGCGAACAGCCAGTCGTGCCCGGAGACGCGCATCTCGTCCGTCACACGGAGCGGGCCGTCCACATCGACGCCGATCGTCTCGAGCCCGATCCCGGCTGTACCGGGGACGCGGCCGAAGGCGACGAGAACCTCGTCCGCCTCGATCGTCGCGCCGTCGTCGAGCTCGATCACGACCTGATCCGCTCGAGAGACCCGGACGGCCGAGCGCAGCAGGCGAACGTCCACCCCACCCTCCTCGAGTGCCTCGAGAACCTGGGCAGACGCGAACGGCTCCTCGCGTTCGATCAACCGCTCGCCCC
>JAYTJO010000420.1:0-1917 GCA_043730975.1 Thermoleophilia bacterium
CGTTGATCTCCCGCGTCACGACCTGCGGCTTGCCGACCGTGAGCTCAAAGCCTTCGCGCCGCATCAGCTCGACAAGGACTGCAAGCTGCAGCTCACCGCGCCCCTGGACCTCCCAGGTGTCGGGTCGTTCGGTCGGGAGCACCCGGAGAGAGACGTTGCCGATCAGCTCTGCGTCGAGCCTGCTCTTTACCTGGCTCGCGGTGAGCCTCGAGCCCTCGAGCCCCGCGAGCGGCGACGTGTTGATGCCGAACGTCATCGAGAGCGATGGCTCGTCGACCTGCTCCACGGGAAGTGGCCTCGGGTCGTCGAAGTCGGCGAGGGTCTCGCCAATCGTTACCTCCGGGATCCCTGCGACGGCGACGATGTCGCCCGGCCCGGCCTCGGCGGCCTCGACGCGATCGAGCGCCTCGGTCACGTAGAGCTCGGTTACCTTGGCACGCTCGACGGTGCCGTCGGCCCGGCACCAGGCGACCTGCTGGCCCTTGCTGATGGTGCCGTTTCGCACCCGGCAGATTGCCAGCCGGCCGACGTACGACGAGGCATCGAGATTGGTGACGAGGGCCTGAAGCGGGTGGCCCTCCTCGTAGGTCGGCGCCGGAATCGTCTCGAGCAAGAGGTCGAGAAGCGGACGGAGATCTTCTGCCAGCTCGTCGACCTTCAGTCCCGCCTTGCCCGCTTTCGCGTTGCAGTAGACGATCGGGAACTCGATCTGGCTTTCGTCGGCATCGAGATCGAGGAAGAGCTCATAGACCTCGTTCACGACCTCCTCGACCCGCGCGTCGGGCCGGTCGACCTTGTTGACTACGAGGATCACGCGCAGGTGCGCCTCGAGCGCCTTGCGGAGGACGAATCGCGTCTGCGGCAGAGGCCCCTCGCTCGCGTCGACGAGAAGCAACACGCCGTCGACCATACGCAGACCGCGCTCCACCTCGCCGCCGAAGTCTGCGTGACCCGGCGTGTCGATGATGTTGATCTTCGTCTCGCCGTACCTGACAGCCGTGTTCTTCGCGAGGATCGTGATGCCCTTCTCGCGCTCGAGATCCATCGAGTCCATCACTCGTTCGGCAATGTCCTGATTGGCGCGGAACGTCCCCGACTGCCACAACATTGCGTCGACGAGCGTCGTTTTCCCGTGGTCGACGTGCGCCACGATGGCAACGTTCCTGATGTCGTCTCGCGTTGACACCGAAGGAGGGTAGCCGCGGCGACTCCGACGACCGCCGGTGTCATGCTTTACATACGGCTTACGCCCGCCCCATGACAGGCTTACCGGAACCAACGACGATGCTCACATGACGCTCCGCCCACTCCGCCTTCTGACGACCTTTGCCGCGGTGCTCGCCCTCGCGGTTCCTGCCGCCGCTCTGTCGGCGCCGTCAGACCTGACGAACGATCAGGGGATCGTCCAGTCGATCGATCCGGCGCAGATCGAACTGCGCGCCCTCGACGGAAGCGTCGCCTCGTTTGCCATCTCAGCAGCGACACGCGTGAAGGTCAACGGGCTTCTCGCACGCCTCGCAGATATCCGGCCAGGGTACGTCGCGACGGTGACGCACGACGGTGCCCGGCCGGCAGTGCTGATCCGAGCCTTCGGGAAGCCGACGATGGTGACGAGTCGCGGAATCGTCACCTCTCTGACGCGGAACGCGATCACGATCGGCGGCGATGGCGGCCCCGTCACGGTTCCGCTCGATCGTGGAACCGTCTTCAGGTTCCGCGGCGCTCCCGGGTTCCGCTGGCAGGCCCGACCAGGAGCGCTCGTCGTCGTGAAATTCCGTGACGGCGGCCCGGCGAAGTCCGTCAACGTGCTCAAGCGCGCGAGGGCGTGACCGTCGGAGCGACTCGGGGCGGCACGATCCTGCTCGTCGAGGACGAGGAGGACATCGCGACGCTCGTCCGCACCTACCTCGAGCGCGA
>JAYTJO010000421.1:0-2011 GCA_043730975.1 Thermoleophilia bacterium
GTGCGCGTCTTGACCGTGCCCAGAGGCACCTGGAGGAACTCCGCGATCTCGCTCTGCGAGAGACCCGAGAAGTAGGCGAGATCGATCACCGATCGCTCGCTACCCGGCAGCGTCTCGAGCGCCCGATGCACACGCCAGGCGTTCCACGACGCCTCCGCCTCCTCGTCAGGCGTGCGAGCCGTGGAGATGACCTCGGGCGGGTCGGCCATCGTGGGCGCCGGCTTGCGGCGCTGCGCATCGACGATCGCGTTGCGGGCGATCGTGTACAGCCAGGCCCCTCCGGGGCCGCGCCGGCGGTCGTAGCTCGATGCCGAGCGCCACACGGCCGTAAAGACATCCTGCACGGAATCCTCGGCCCGGCCACGATCGCCGATCCGGCGCAACGCGAAGCCAAGAACCGGTCGTGCGTAGCGGTGATACAGCTCCTCGAAGGCTTCGCGCTCCCGGTCGGCGATCCGTTCGATGAGGGTCGCATCGGTGACCTCGGGGGCGCTCACGACGGTGATCGTCGCTGTTTGGGCGCGAGGGCGCAAGCGAAGGGGGAGGGCCGCATCCACTCCCTTGACCTACGCAAGGCGCACGGTCGCGGATTGGCAGGGGGAGGGTGCCAGGCGGGAGCCTGGCACCCTCGCTCCTTTCCTACTGCGCCGCCTCGAAGCGGGCGCCGATCGCATCCCAATCGATGACGTTCCAGATCGCCTCGAGGTACTCGGGGCGGCGGTTCTGGTAGGCGAGGTAGTACGCATGCTCCCAGACGTCGATCCCGAGGAGCGGGGTCTTCCCCTCCGACACCGGTGAATCCTGGTTCGGGGTCGACATCACGGCGAGGCCGGTGCCGTCCCAGACGAGCCATGACCAGCCAGAGCCGAATCGCTTGATGCCGGCATCGATCATCTGCGCCTTCAACACGTCGAACGCACCGAACGTGGCCTGCACCGCCTCGCCGAGCGCACCCGTCGGCTCGCCCCCTCCGTTCGGGGAGAGCGACGTCCAGAACAGGGCATGGTTGGCATGACCGCCGCCGTTGTTCCTTACGGCGGCCTGCTTGTCGGCGGGCAGGATCTCGAGGTTCGAGATCACCGCGTCGATCGGGCGGCCCATCCACTCGGTGCCGTCGAGTGCTGCGTTGAGGTTCGTCACGTACGCGGCGTGGTGTTTGCCGTGGTGGATCTCCATCGTCTTCGCATCGATGTGCGGCTCGAGTGCATCGAGCGCGTAGGGCAGTTCGGGCAGTTCGTACGCCATTCCTTCTCCTTCGTTCGA
Organism: Thermoleophilia bacterium; assembly: GCA_043730975.1. GTDB lineage: Bacteria > Actinomycetota > Thermoleophilia > Gaiellales > Gaiellaceae > Gaiella. The sequence goes on from JAYTJO010000421.1 coordinate 1,264, forward strand.
TTTCCGTTCAAGGATATGCTGCAGGACGTCTTTCGCCGAGCCGGAGGTTCTTCAAGGATGCCCACATACACCGACATCAAGCCGCGCGAACTGAGGCCGGCCCTGCTCGAGCTCGACGGCATCTCGCGGGCCTCGATCGAGGCCCACCACCGGTTGTATCAGGGTTACGTCGGGAAGCGGAACGAGATCCTCTCGAAGCTCGAGGCTGTCGACCGTTCTGGAGCGAACCAGGTCTACTCCGAGCTGCGTGCGTTGAAGGTCGACCTCAGCTTCGCTGTCGGCGGAATCAAGAACCACGAGATCTACTTCGCGCACCTCGGTGGAGAGGGTGGCGATCCAAAGGGCCCGATCAAGGATCTGATCGAGCGCGACTTCGGTGGGATCGGTGCGTGGCGGGAGGATCTCAAGGCGACGGGGATCGCGGGCAGGGGCTGGGCGTGGACGGCCTACGACTGGGACGAGCATCGTCTGTTCAACTACATCGGCGATGCGCAGAACACGTTCCCTGTTTGGAACGCGACGCCGCTTGTCGCGCTGGACGTCTACGAGCACGCGTACTTCCTCGATTTCCAGACCGATCGCGGCGCGTACATCGACGCGTTCTTCGCGAACCTCGACTGGGGCGTCGTCAACGGCTGGATCGCGTCGTACGGCATCCCGACCGACTAGGCGTGCTCCAGGACGTCCTGATCATCGCTGGCGGCTACCTCGTCGGCTCGATCCCCTTTGGTGTCGTCGTCGTGCGACT
>JAYTJO010000422.1:0-2398 GCA_043730975.1 Thermoleophilia bacterium
CCATCGTCACGATGATGTCGGCCTGTGACCTGGCAAGGCCCGCGTGCATCGCAGGATGCTGCCCGAAGTTCCGCTTGAAGCGAATCGCCCGGACGCGTGGATCCGCGCCATGGAGATCCTCGAGGGTCGCGAAAGTACCGTCGGTCGATCCGTCGTCGACGTAGACGATCTCGAACGAGCGGCCGAGCTCCGTGAGCGCCACGAGCGTCCGTTCGTGGAGCTCGGGCAGAGAGTCGGCCTCGTTATAGAGCGTGACGACCACCGAGATCTCGGGCGTCGCCATAGGGCCGCCCGCCGGCATACCTTGAGGATGCGGCATCGTCTCGGTCATTGGATGCGGAGCGTAACGGCCAGCGCTGCTGCGGGCGACCGAATGCGCTACTCCGCGAGCCCGAGTCGTGCGTGCAGCCTCTGCAGCGGCCGAGGAGCCCACCAGTTCCACTCCCCGAGCAGCGCCATCAAGCTCGGGACGAGGAGGGCGCGGATGATCGTCGCGTCGAGCGCGACGGCGACGGCCGTCCCGACACCGAGCTCCTGGATGAACGAGATGCTCGAGGTTGCGAAGGTTCCTATCGCGACGCAGAAGAGGAGCGCGGCTGCGGTGACGAGGCGGCCGGTTCGCTCAAGGCCGTCCGCAACGGCCTCTCGGTTCTGGAGGCCGCCGTCGCGTGCCTCCTTGATCCGCGAGAAGAGGAAGATCGCGTAGTCCGTCGACAGACCGAACGCGGTCGCGGCGAGCAGAATCGGCTGGGTCGACTCGAGGCCCGGGAGGCCCTGCCCCCACTCGAAGACGACGACAAGGATCCCGAAGGAGGCGCCGAGAGTGAGCACGTTCATGACGAGCGACTTCAGCGGCAGGACGACCGAGCCGGTGAAGAGGAAGATCAGCGTGCAGGTGGTGAGTGCAAGGATCGCGAGCGCCCAGGGGAGATGTGCGCCGAGCGAGGACTGCTGGTCGACGAATCCCGCCGTCTGGCCGGTTACGCGCGCCTGCGGCAGTTCGGCCCGTACCGTTCTCACGAGTTGCTGGGTCTGGTCGGCGAGCCCTTCCTCACGCGGCAGGAGATCGACCCGCCACAGGCCCGCGGCGATCTCCTGCGCTGGAAGCACTGCGGCGACCCCCGGTGCGGACGCAAGACGCGCGACGACGTCTGCCTGAGGCGCCGCGTCCGTGATCGCGGTGATCGGCGCGTACGTCCCACGAATGCCGTCGCGATCGAGCTCCTCGGCGACCTGTCGCGAGCTTGCCGACGAGGGGAGCGTGGTTGCATCGACGCCGACGAAGTTGACCCCGAGCGCCGGAAGCGCGAGGACGACGAGGAACGTGGCAGAGATCGCCGCGATCCTCCCGGGACGGCGCATCACCCACGCAGCGAGACGACCCCAGCGACCGCCCGACGGAACCTGCTGTAGCCGACGGGGGGCGAGAGAGTCGATCCGCGGTCCGAGCCAGTAGAGGAACGCCGGCAGCGGGACGAGTGCGACGAGACCGGCGGCGAGGGCGACAAGGACGCCGCCAAGGCCCATCGAGTAGAGGAACTGCTGCGGGAAGACGAGCAGACAGCTCATCGAGGCGGCGACCGTGACTGCGCTGAAGAAGACGGTGCGACCGGCGCTCCGCATCGTCGCAGCGAGCGCTTCGGGGCCATGGCCGTGCACCGCCGCTTCCTCTCGCCAGCGCGAGACGATGAAGAGTGAGTAGTCGATCGCGAGGCCGAGGCCGAGGCCGGTGACGAGGTTGAGCGCGAAGACCGACAGCGAATGCACCTCGATCGCGAGCCGGAGCCCGAGGAAGGTCAGCGCGATCGCTCCGGCACCGACGAGCGGCGGCAGGAACGCCGCGACGAGGCCACGGAAGACCCAGAAGGAGAGGAGGAAGACGAGTGGAAATGCGATCAGCTCTGCGCGCATGAGGTCCTTCTGGATCGCCTCGGTCACCTGCCGGGAGGCGATCGCGCCGCCGCCGAGACGAACCTGCGGGTCGTCGGCAAACGCCTCGGTCAGCCGGTCGGCAGCGTCCTTCGACGCGTCGCCTCCGCCCGCCTCGAGGAACACGAGCACGACGCCGTTTCGGTCGACGACGGTGCGGGCGACTGCGGGGTCCTCGTCGATCCGACTCCGGACCCTCGCGATCGCCTCGGGGCCACCCTTGACCAGCGCGAGAATGCCGGGATCCGCCTCGACTCCGGTTCTCTCCTCGACCTCGAGGTTGGCGAGCCGGCTCTCGGAGGAGAGGTCGGCGAACTGGGCGGAACCGGCATCCATACGCGGGATCACCGCGCTCCCGATCGCGAAGGCGACGACGAAGATGCCGGCCGAGACGAGCGTGACCGCGCGGGCGCGGGTCGCGATCAGGTGAATCACATCACCTAGAGAAGCAGGAGCGGCCAGGGCCGGG
>JAYTJO010000423.1:0-5306 GCA_043730975.1 Thermoleophilia bacterium
GCGGGTTAGAGTCGCCCAATGAACTGCGATGCCTGTGGGACAGAAAACGCGGTCGGCGCGAAGTTCTGCTCCGAGTGCGGGACGGCCCTTGTCCGAACATGCCCGTCGTGCTCCGCGCCCCTCGCGGCCGGAGCGAAGTTCTGCTCCGAGTGCGGGACGACGCTTGTGTTGATTCAACACAAGCCCGCGGCCGCACCGAGCACAGCACCGACAGCAGAACGTCGGCTCGTCTCCGTCCTCTTCGCCGATCTCGTCGGCTTCACGAACGCCTCCGAGGGACGAGACGCGGAGGACACGCGCGAGCTCCTGACCCGCTACTTCGACACCTCGCGCACGATCATCGAGCGCTACGGCGGCACCGTCGAGAAGTTCATCGGCGACGCAGTGATGGCGGTCTGGGGTGCCCCCATCGCAAACGAGGACGATGCAGAACGGGCCGTCCGCGCCGGGCTCGAGCTCGTCGCCGCCGCTCCCGGCCTCGACCCCGCACTCCAGGCCCGGGCCGGCATCCTCACCGGCGAAGCCGCCGTCACCCTCGGCGCCACCGACCAGGGCATGGTTGCCGGCGACCTCGTCAACACCGCCAGCCGCATCCAGTCGGCAGCCGAGCCCGGCACCGTCCTCGTCGGCGAGACGACGCGCCGCGCCACCGAGGCCGCCATCTCCTACGCCGACGCCGGCGAGCACGAGCTCAAGGGCAAGGCCGAGCCCGTGCAACTCTCACGGGCGATCCGGGTCGCGGCTCAGCGCCGCGGCGAGGGTCGCGCGGTAGGTCTCGAGGCGCCTTTCGTCGGACGGGAGGGAGAGCTGCGCCTCGTCAAGGACCTCTTCCACGCGTCTGTCGACCAGTCCCGAGCGAGGCTCGTTTCGGTGATCGGCGTCGCCGGAATCGGTAAGTCGCGCCTGTCATGGGAGTTCGAGAAGTACATCGACGGCGTCGCCGCGGATGTCTGGTGGCATCGTGGTCGCTGTCTCTCCTACGGCGAGGGCGTGGCCTTCTGGGCCCTCGCGGAGATGGTGCGCGGTCGCGCGAAGATCCTCGAGGACGACGACGCGAGCACGTCCATGGCGAAATTGCATGCCGTGCTCGAGGCCCAGGTGCCTGACGGAGACGAGCGAGCCTGGATCGAGCAACGCCTCCTCCATCTCCTCGGTCTCGCCGAGCGGACGGCCGCCGACCGCGAGGATCTATTCTCCGCCTGGCGGCGGTTCTTCGAGCTCCTGGCCGAGCAGGGCTCGCTCGTCATGGTGTTCGAGGGCATCCACTGGGCCGACGAGGGGCTCGTCGCGTTCATCGAGTACCTCCTCGACTGGGGCCGCCACCACCCGATCTTCGTCCTCACGCTGGCGCGGCCCGAGCTCAGCGACCGACATCCAGGCTTCCCCGGCTCGAACCGCAGCGCCGCAACGCTCCCCCTCGAGCCGCTCGGCGACGACGCGATGGACGAGCTCCTCATCGGACTCGTCCCAGGGCTCCCCGACGACGTCCGGCGCCGACTCCGCGACGCTGCCGACGGGATCCCGCTGTACGCAGTGGAGACGGTGCGGATGCTGCGCGATCGCGGCGTGCTCGAGCAGGTGGGAGACACGGTGCTCGTGACCGGTGACCTTAGTAGCTTCGAGGTTCCCGAGACGCTTCACGCACTCATCGCCTCGCGGCTCGACAGCGTTCCGGACGAGGAGCGGAGGCTGCTCCAGGACGCATCCGTTCTCGGCAAGACGTTCACGACACGCGGGCTCGCCGCGCTCTCGGGGCTCACGGCGGACGAGGTCGATGGACTCGTCGCGAGCCTCGTCCGGAAAGAACTGCTCGCCGTCGAGACCGACCCCTTTTCGCCCGAGCGCGGGCAACTCGGATTCCTTCAGGCCCTCGTACAGCGGGTCACGTACGAGACGATCGCCCGTCGCGACCGGCGAGCCCGTCATCTCGCGGTTGCCGGGTATCTCGCAACGGATGCCGGGACCGACCCCGACGAGATCGCGGAGGTGATCGCGACCCACTACCTCGACGCCCACCAAGCGGACGAGAATGCAGCCGATGCCCTGGATGTGCGCGCAGAGGCACGACGGTGGTTCACGCGCGCAGCCGACCGGGCCGCGTCGCTCGCGGCCCCACTCGAGGCACAGAGGGCATTCGAGCGTGCGGCCGAGTTGACGGACGAGGGTGTCGAGCGGGGACGCTCCCTCGCCCGAGCAGGCGAGTTTGCGGCGATGGGGGGACGGATGGCCGAGGCCGAATCACTGCTGGCGGAAGCGATCTCCATTCTCGAGGCCTCGGACAGGCTCGGTGAAGCCGCGGGGGCGCAGGCGGATCTGGGCGAGGTTCTCTTCCTCACCGGGCGTATCGAAGGCGCGGTTGCGCAACTCGAGCAGTCGCTTGCCTCACACGAGGCCGCCGCCGACGAGGCCGCGATCGCAACGGTATCGGCACAACTGGGCCGGTTCCTGTTCTTCGAGGGCCGGCAGGCCGAGGCGGCACCGCATATCGAGCGAGCGATCGACCTCGGTGAGCGTCTCCGTCTCGCCGAAGTCGTGGTCGAGGCACTCAACACCAAGGGGCTGATGCTCCAGTCCCGACCCAACGAGAGCCTCGGTCTGATGCGCCAGGCGCTCGTGCTGGCCGAGGAGACAAACACCCCGCGCGGCGCGTTGCGGGCATACATGAACCTCAGCTACCTCCTGGGACTCGCGGGCAAGAGGGCCGAGGCGGAGGCTGTGATCGAGCGGGGGATCGCGCTCGCGCGTCGCCGTGGCGATCGGGGCTGGGAGCTCAGCCTCACGGCGAACCTCGTCGACTCATACTTCGAGTCGGGTCGCTGGGACGAGGTCGAGCAAGTTGTCGCCGCGATGCCGGAGGAGGGTCGACTGACGTCCGACCCGGTTCAGGCGTCCACAATGCTCTGGGTCGCCGAGATGGCGCTCTATCGGGGGGAGCTCGAGCGCGTCTCCGAGCTTGCGGCCGCGTACGCAGCCTGGGGAGACACGGAGAATGTGACGGCAGCCGGCGTGCGCATCTGGGCTCGCGTTCTGATCGCGCAGGCCGAGGGCCGACACGACGACGCGATGTCAGAGTGCCTGACCGCGCTTGGGGACGCAACCCACCGCACGAACCCCGAGGCGGTCGAGGCCCTTTTCGAGCGGGGCTGCGAATCGGCTTGCGAGAACGCAGATGCGGAGACGCTGGCAGATCTCGTCGCGCTCGTTGCCGCCGCCCCTATCGAGCATCAATCGCCGTCGCTCGTGGCTCACACGCTGCTACAGCGTGCTCGGCTCACCGCCCTCCGCTCCGGGGCCGAAGCGGGCTTCGAAGCTGCGGTGGCGGCGCTGCGGGACGTCGGAGAGCCGTTCTGGGTCGCGACTGGCCAGCTCGAGCAGGCAGAATGGCTCGCGGCGCACGGACGCAGCGACGAAATCGACCCGCTGCTGACGGAGGCGCGCGACGTGTTCGAGCGCCTGCGTGCGCGACCGCGACTCGAGCGGCTCGAGACGATTCAGGGAACGCGCTCGACACCTGCGCCGACGAGCACGTAGGTCAACCGAGCGCGCACCGGCATGATCCCGTTCACACCGGCACTGCGCGACGAGCTCACCGGCAACCTGGTACGACACCGACGACGCGAGCACGCGCTCGACGGCCGACGTCATGCCGCGGTTGCCATCGTCATCGTCGATAGCGATGCCGAGCGCGACGGCCACGATCCCTTTCCCGTCGAGCCAGACTATTTCGCCGACGTTCAGTCCGACGTTTCGGGCCTCGACGGGCGCATGTCAGGCGTCGCAGGGGGAGCCGCGTTCCTCCTCTGTCGTCGCGCCGCGAAGCTCAGCGCGCACGCAGGACAATGGGCGCTACCGGGTGGTCGCTGCGACGGCGACGAGACGGCGTCCGAGGCGGCGCTCCGTGAGCTCCACGAGGAGCTCGGTTTGCTCCTCGGTGAAGACTCTGTCCTCGGCCTGCTCGACGACTACGTCACGCGCTCCGGGTACGTGATCACGCCCGTGGTCGTGTGGGGCGGCGGTGACGTCGACCTCGTTCCCGACCCGGCCGAGGTCGCGCACACCTACCGCATCGGGCTACACGAGTTGTGCCGGGCCGACTCCCCTCGCTTCGCAGCGATCGCCGAGAGCGATCGGCCGGTGGTGGAGGTTCCGCTGGGCGGCGATCTGATCTACGCGCCGACTGCCGCGATGCTCGTCCAGTTCCGTTGGGTTGCGATCGAGGGTCGAATCGACGAACGCGTCGATGGCTTCGAGCAACCCTTGTTCGCTTGGAAGTAGGCGCGCAAACCTCGAGGATTAGACAGCGGCCCAGAATCGCTCGAGCACCTCGGCACTCCGGCCAGGATCCTGCAGCATCCACCAGTGGCCCATGCCCTCCATGATCTCGACGCGAGCACCCATGCGCCGCCCGATCTCTTCGCCGAGCGCCTGCTGGCCCACAAACGGGTCTTCGGTGTTGATCAGCGCCAGTCCGGGTCGCGCAGCGGCAGCCTCAACGTCCTTGCCCCATTCGGCCATCGCAGGCTGCGAAGCCGAACGATAGAGCGCGAGGACACACCGGCCCATCTCGGCATCGCCAGCAGCAACAACGGCCTCGGCTACATCCCGGGTCATGCCGATCGCGACATACTGGTTCACGCGATCCTGCACCGGCGCAGCCAGGCTCTCGGCGAAGAACTGCTCGCCGACACCTGGTGTCTGCCAGATCTGGCCCAGGTCGTGCCACACGTAATCGGCGTGGATGACGCCGGTGACATCACAGACCCACGAGCGCACCAGGTCGGGTCGAAGGCACGCGACTCGCGCAACGAAACCGCCGCCCCAATCGTGCCCGACGAGATCGACCGGCTCGCCAATCTCCTCCAGCAGACCGATCAACCAATCGACGTACTCCTCCTTCGTGGCACCCCACCCGGCCGGCGCGGGCACACCGAACCCCGGGAGTTGCGGTGCGACGACATCGGTTCGTTGCAGGGCTCGCAGGAGCAGGCCCCAGATGGCGGGTGTTTCAGGATTCCCGTGAACGAAGACCGCCGACATGCCGCACAGCCTACGCCGCAGCGACCGCAGCGACGGCCGTCTCACGCTCGGCGAGCACTCCGCGCAGGAACTGCCCCGTGTAGGAGCCATCCACCGCTGCGACCTCTTCGGGCGTGCCGGCGGCGATCAGCTCACCACCCGCCTCCCCGCCCTCCGGGCCGAGATCGACCACCCAGTCGGCCTGCTTGATCACGTCGAGGTTGTGCTCGATCACGAGCACGGTGTTGCCCGTGTCGACGAGCCGCTGCAGCACCTCGAGCAGCTTCTCG
>JAYTJO010000424.1:0-19251 GCA_043730975.1 Thermoleophilia bacterium
GCGCAAGTTCGACGGCGGCAGCGTCGAGGTCGATGCCGACGACCCGGCAGCCCGAGGCGAGCAGAATGCGGGTCGCAAGCTGTCCGACGAGGCCGAGCCCGATCACGCCCACCCATTCGCCGATGCCCGCCTCGGCTTGGCGAACGCCGTGCAGCGCGATCGCGCCCACCGTGGCGTAGGCCGCGTCGTCGAGGCCGACGCCCGATGGTACGGGGACAACGAGGTTCTGGGGGACCGCGACGATCTCGGCGTGGTTCGCCCACCCGCCACCGCCGCAGGCGACCCGGTCTCCGGGCGCTATCCCTTCGACGCCGGCACCGACCTCGAGCACGACCCCGGCGGACGAGTAGCCGAGCGGGGCGAGTGCCGAAAGCCGGTCCCGGGCGACACCAATCGCAGCGCCGACACCCTCGACGCGAGCGCGGTCGACGACCTTCTTGACGAGATCCGGCCGGGCGCGCGCCTTCTGGAGGAGGTTCTTCTCGCCGGTCTTGACCTTGGTGCGCTCGGTGCCGGCGCTGATCAGCGAGAAGCGGTTCGCTACGAGTAGCCAACCCGGACGGAGGGCGGGCGCTGGAACATCGACGACGGCGATAGATCCGTCCCTCGGGCGTTGGGCGACTTGCCTCACTTGGTGTCCGGCCATCGCCCGCTCGCCGGTCCTTCCTTTCGTGCGAGCAAGATAAATGCAGGGTACTGAGCCATGGCCAGGCTCTGGAGCGTCGAAGCGAGGCCAAGCCAGACGGCCGCACGTGCAACGAGCCGAACTGGCCTGGGGCCTCGAAACGGAGCTCCCGGCAGGGCCAGCTTCTCGAAGCCGTCTTGAACCACCTGTTCCACCTCCAGCCTTCCCAGTGTGAGATTCCTTAAGAGCCAGCGCTTCGTTGGCGTGACGTTGACCCAGTAGCCTCGATCGACGCCACGAACGCGCACAACGTAGAACTTTCCCAACCAGCGTGGCAGAAGAACGACTCCGAACATCGCGTAATGAGGATCTCGGAGAATGTTGAAGACGCTCAGCTTGTTGGGGGACACGAGATATGCGTTACCCCCTGGTCTGAGCACTCGAGCGAGCTCGCGAATCACTTTCCGTCGATTCTCGACATGCTCGATCACCGAGTCGAGGATGACAATGTCGAACGTAGCAGCATCGAACGGAAGGCTCTCGCCAGCCGAGCTGCCGAGCCGCACGGGAACGCAATGCCCGGCGACTCGCTCGGTTGCCCACCGAAACCGGACGGGGTCAGGTTCGATGGCGTCGACCGACGCACCAGCCTCCGCAGGGGCGATCGCAATACCACCACTCCCGGTTCCAACATCAAGCGCCCACGCACCATCGATTCGCGCTCTCTCAGCGAAACGCTCGACGATCAGCCTTCCGCGATCGACGGCGGCGAGATTGAGGATGCGATACGCGGCGTATTTCCGGTGAGTGGGATCGAACTCCGACGTCTCTTCGAAGCACGCGATGGACCTCGTGTCCGGGTCGGCACAGGTACTCATAGGGGTCGGCCGTTGGACTGTAGGGGTGACCTGTTCACATCATTCCTCTCGGGCTACGGCCTGGCCGGTCCATCCTACGACCTTGATCCTTTCTCTGCGGATTCCGCTAGCCCACTTTCCCACGCTCACGGAAATGGCTCGCAAGCAGGGCACGGATGGCAGACCGAGGTGTCACCTCAGCATAGGATGGGACAGTGATACGACAGATCTCTCGGATCGCCTCCGCCACGATCAGATCGGGGCCGAGGGCGGTCGTGTTGACCCGAGGCGCTAAGCAGCGAGGCGCGAAGCAGAAGACGCGCGAGTTTGCAGCTCTCGTTTCTCTTCTCCGGCCGCGCAACCTCACCGTTGTTGTCGAGATTGGCACGTTGCACGGTGGGACACTGTGGACATGGTGCCAACTAGCGACACCTGACGCTCTCATCGTGAGCATCGACCTCCCCGGTGGTTCCTTCGGCGGTGGATACGCCAATGCAATGTCCGACACGCTCCGCGGGTACGCACGAGGGAAGCAATCGATCGTGTTGATCCGCGATGACTCTCACGCTGAAACGACGCGGGAGGCGCTCAACAATGCTCTCGGCGGGCGCGAGATCGATCTGCTCTTCATCGACGGCGATCACACGCACGACGGTGTCAAGCTCGACTTCGACATGTACTCGCCGCTCGTCCGCTCCGAGGGGGTGATCGCCTTCCACGACATCCTTCACCATCCCTCCGACCCTGACTCCGAGGTCGATGTCTTCTGGGGTCAGCTGAGGGAGACCCGACGTCATGTCGAATTCGTCGACCGCGCCGATCTTGGTTACCGAGGCCAATGGGGTGGGATTGGCGTCGTGTTCGGCAAAGACGCCGACGACGAGCGTCGCCGGTCCTCGCGGGGCCTCAGCGGGTGACTCGATACCGACCCACCAACAGCATCAGGCTCATCGATCTGCCGAGACCCTGCGAGGGTCAGCTCTACGCGCACACGATCGACAAGGTCGTGACCGCCCTATCCTCACACAGCTTCGTCAACTCCGTCTACCAGGTTGGGGGCGTCCACCACCCCGGCATCTCGGACATCGACCTTCTCGTCGTGGTCGACGACGATGCGACGTCGCACGCAGACCCGCTGGGAAGCCTGACCGGCGACGAGCGTTACCTGTTCACGCACTCCTGCTTTCTGATCCCGGTTTCCCTCGCACTGGAGTTGGCCGACTACGCGCTCATGCACGGATACCGCCGGCTTCACGGCACGAGCTGGCAGTGGGAGAACGGGTCGAGCAACTCCACGACTGCGTCCGCGCTTCGCGTGCAGACCGCTTTGGAGTTCCTGATCAAGAACCTGCTCGACCTGTACGTCCAACTCGAGTACCGGACGGTGAAGGTTCGGGTGCTGCTTCAGCACGTGAAGGGACTTCGGCTCGACCTGGAGCTCCTGGATCTGAGGGATGATAGTCTGGCCACGGTCGTCGAGCAAGCCGTGGCTTTGATCGACGACTGGTTTCAGCTCGCAGACGCCGAGCGGGCCGTAACCGAGCTCGTGCGCGACCTCATGCCGGCGCTGCGCCGAGTTGTCGCGGATGCACTCGGGAGAGACGTCCTCTACTCGCCGGCGGAATCGACGATCGCATTTGGTCCCAACATGAGAATCGACAGCGCGCCGCACCTCGAGCTCTCCCGCAGCGGACTGCTGCTCCCTCGCATCCCCGGCGTGGCTGAGCGGCGCTCCTTCAACGCGCAGCACCGCGTGAACCGATTTCTTTTCCGTCTCCCGATGACCAAGGCGTCGAGCGGGTCGTACCAGGAGAGCCGGTTCAGCTTTCTGGCGCGCGCAAAGTCGTTCGCGAGCAATCGCTTCCCGGCCTACTCGGCGCCCGTCCCCCCTCTCTTCTACCAGGAGCTCTAGGGCATCTGCGATGCAGGAAGCACGCCTACGCGTCCTCGTGATGCCAGAGCAGTTCCCTCGCGCCGACGGCGACATCGCCGGGATCTTCACGCTCGACTACATCGAGGCGATCAAACCGTACTGCGACGTCACAGTCCTGGCACCGGGGCATGAGCAGCACGCAGGTATCGCCCGTGTGCCCAAGACCAATGACGACGTCCAGATTCTGACCTGCACTCCGTGGCTGCGGGGAGGCGGTAACCGCCGGCAACGGCTGGGTCGGCTCGAAGTGTTGCACCGGCTCGGCAGAGCCACGCCGTTCCTGACAGACATCGATCTCATCCACGCTCACGGCCCGCTGTTCCACGGCGTCCCTGCCTCTTCGCTCGGGCGGAAGCTCGGCGTGCCGGTCGTGCTGACGGTGCATACCGGCCCCTTCGACAAGCTCCTGCGGCGGGCCAGCACCCGCCGGCTCACGCGCCGAACGCTCGAGCGCGTCGACTGCGTTTGCCCCGTCAGTCACGATCTTCGGGATCAGATAGAAGACGCCGGTATCAGGCCGAAACGGGTCGACGTGACCTACAATCCGGTCGACACCGAGCTCTTCCGGCCCGCGCCTCGCGGGGAATCACCCCACCGACAGATTGCGTTCGCCGGACGCCTGGAGGAGTACAAGGGTGGCCTCCGAGTCGTGAGAGCATTCGCCGAGATCGCAGGACGCTGGCACGGCTGGACACTGTCTATCGGTGGCGAAGGACCTGAGCTTCCTGCGATCCAGGCGTTCCTCGACGCTCACCCCAGCCTGAACGGAAGGGTTGACCTGCTTGGGAGACGTACGAAAGCCGAGCTTGCGGATCTCTTCACAGCCTCCGACTTCTTCGTCTACCCGAGCCGCCACGAGACCTTCGGGCTGGTCATCGCCGAGGCCATGTCCGCCGGGCTCCCGGTGATCGGGCCGAACTGCACCGCGCCACCGGAGTTCATCGATGCTCGCTCGGGATTGCTCGTTCCTCCAGACGACGTCTCGGCCATCGCGGACGCGATGGAGAAGATGCTGCGGACCCTCCCGAGCTACGACAGGGACGCGATCCGCCAAAGCGTGGTGCAGCGCTTTGGGTTCGCCTCCTTCGGACGAGGACTGCTTGACATCTATCGCAGCCTCCTCCCCACTCCCTCCAATCACCGGGATCCGACGTGTGCGGGATAGCCGGTGTGATCACCCGCTCCGGCCTGAGGCCGGAGCTGCTTACCGCGATGTCGGGACGCCTGCGCCACCGAGGCCCCGATGACGAGGGCTTCGTGGCGCTCAGTCCTGGTGGCGCCTTCGTTTCCTTCCGTGGCGACGACACGGTCGACGCCTTCGGTGACCGGCCGCACTGGGAGTCGGCGCAGGGCGGCTCATACTCGCTGGGCATGTGCCATCGCCGGCTGTCGATTCTCGATCTCAGCCCTGCAGGGCACCAGCCGATGGTCTCTGCTAACGGCAACCTGGCGCTCGTGTTCAACGGCGAGATCTACAACTACGTCGAACTGGCCGACGAGCTCGAGTCCCTGGGGTGGAGGCTCAGAGCCTGCGGCGACACGGCCGTCCTCCTCGCGGCCTTCGCCCAGTGGGGACCCTCGTGCGTTGAGCGGTTCCGCGGCATGTGGGCGTTCGCCGTTCACGACCGACGCACGGATCGGCTGATGCTGTCCCGCGACCGGTTCGGCATCAAGCCGCTGTACTACGCGCGATCCGGAGACAGCCTGGTCTTCGCTTCGGAGATCAAGGCCGTACTCGCCGCCCTGCCGGGCAAGCCTCGCGGCTCGACAGCCGAGGTCGTAAGGCTCCTTACCTGGGGAGGTCAGGACTACGGCGAGAGAACGCTCTTCGAGGACGTCCGACAAGTACCCGCAGGCTGCAATCTTCATATCGACGGGCGCGACCTCTCGGTAACCACCGAGCGGTACTACGACATCGCGGAGCAGGGACGCGAGGCGTTCGGCGGGAGCCTCGAGGACGGGGTCGAGGAGTACCGGCACCGGTTCGCCGAGTCGGTCCGATTGCACATGCGCTCGGACGTCCGGGTGGGAACGTGTCTCAGCGGCGGCCTCGACTCGAGCTTGATCGCGTCGCATGCCGCATCCGAGCTCGGCGATGCACTGCTTGCGACGTTCACGGCTGTTTACGACGATCCGGCCCTCGACGAGCGCCGGTACGTCGACTTGCAATCCGCTGTCCCCGGTCGATTCGAGTCGCGTTTCACCTCCCCGACTGCCGAGGGGCTCGTCGAGGACATGGACGCGCTGATCCGCGCGCAGGACCTGCCGATGGCCTCGACCTCGCCGTACGCCCAGTGGGCCGTGATGCGGCTCGCAGGTGAGAGCGGGATGAAGGTGCTTCTCGACGGACAGGGGGCGGACGAGGCAATCGGCGGGTACAGCTACTTCGCGGGTGCCTACCTTCTCGAGCTCGTGCGGCGCGGTCGCTTCGCGCACGCCGTCGGCGAGGCCCGTCGGCTCCGAGAGCGCCGAAGCGTGCGCGTGCTCCCGGAGGTCGGACGCGCAGCGTTCCGGCTGCTCCCTGTGGCCGCGGCGCGGCAGGCGCGAAGGTACATGCGAGTCGGGAGCGAGCTGACGCTGCCGCAGTTCCGGTCGCTCGCCGGCGAGCCTCCACCCGCCGCCGGACGCACGTATCGCGACTACTGCGTGGACGCGTTGCAGCGTAGCCTGCCACAGCTTCTCCGCTACGAGGATCGCAGTTCGATGGCATTCTCAATCGAGTCGCGAGTTCCGTTCCTGGATCATCCCCTCGTCGAACTCGTTCTGTCGTTTCCAACGGAACTGAAGATCCACCAGGGGTGGAGCAAATTCGTGCAGCGCAAGGCCGCAGAAAGGAGGCTCCCTGACGAGATCGTGTGGCGCCGGGACAAGCTCGGCTTCGCGACCCCGCAAACGGCGTGGCACGAAACCACGCGTGGGCCAATGCGGGCGTTGCTGCAGGAGGTCGATGTGCCGGCCTTCCTCGATCGCACGCGGATCGAACGAATGGTTTCGACCGCACCAACCGGCTCAGCGGCGCTGTCAGAGTACTGGCAGACGATGTTCCTGCTTCGATGGATACACGTATTCGAGGTGAGCTTCGAGTGATTGACGGGCATCCACTAGCTGGGAAAAGGGTTGCCATCGTGGCGGGCAACTTCTCCCCGGAAATCGGCTATCAGGAGGTCGATCTCGCGAATGCGTTCACCCGGCTCGGTGCACATGTCCGTGTCCTCACGAGCACCCGGCCATCCCGAAACGTACGGGCCCTCGTGCGCGAGGACTATCCGGCCGGTCTGACGCGCGCCGACGGCTACGACATCGTGCGCCTGGTGCCGAGGCTCACTCTCGGCACGAACGTCCTCGGCTGCAAGACGCTGCCGGTGGTACGCGACTTCGCTCCCGATCACGTGGTGCTCGTCGGCCCTGGGAAGTTGTTCGGGCTCGATCTGTTCTCCTCGGAGGCGCCTTCCTGGCGGAGGATCGCGATCATCCAGGACAACAGCGACGACGGCCGGGGGGGCGGCCCGATCGCGAAGAAACTGCTCAGATTCGCGGCACACCGGGCAGTCAAGCGACCTGCATACCGCCGAGTCGTCCGTAACGCCGACCGCGTCGTCCTGAACGTCCCGGAGACGCGCGAGATCATCTCCGCCTGGCTCGGCGACACCGAGCGCCGGCAACTGACGGCAACCGGCCTCGATCTCAGACTTGGTTTCGATCCCCATGAGTTCTTCTTCGATCCCGACGCGCGCCACGCCTGGCGGGAGAAGCACGGCGTTTCCGAGGATGACCTCCTACTCGTCACATGCACGCGCGCCGTCCCGGGGAAGAAGCTCGAAGACATCGTCGACACCGTTTCCAGGCTCCAGCAGGACGGACGGCCCATCCGCTACGCCCTTGCCGGCGTTCTTGACGATGAGTACGGGCGTGCTCTGCTCGGACACGTCGGCGCCCAACCCGATCCATCCGGGTTCATATTGTTCCCAGTCATCCGACACCACGAGATGCGTGAGCTGTTCTCGGCCGGCGACCTCGGATACTGGCCCCGCACGGCGATCACGATCCAGCAGGCGATGGGTACTGGTCTCCCGGTGGTTCTTCGCAATGCGCCAAATGTCAATCACCTGCTCACGGACGGCGAGAACGGGTGGTACATCCAATCCGGCCAGACCTTAGAGCAGGTGCTCGGGGAGGCGGTCGCTGCCGTAGAGGCGTTGGATTCCTCCGAGAGGCTCGCCAGACGGCAGGACATTGCTAGCTCCAACAGCAAGTACCTCTCGTACGACCGAATCGCCCTCGACATCGTCAACGGGTTCCCGGACACGACCAAGGTTGATGCGAAATGAGCTCTCGGGTCGAGAAGATCCTCCTCGCAGCCGCAGGTGGTTGGGACGCCCCGAGCGCGAGGTACAGGCTCGGTCCTCTCGCCGCAACCGGGCGTTGGGACGTGTCGGCCATGTCCGCCGGCTCGCTTCCAACAAGGGGTCGAATAGAGCAAATCCTCGACCGCGGTGATCCATCGACCGTCCTCGTCCTCCAGCGGGTGACGCCGACGACCGCAGAGATGCAGCAGCTACGTCACTCGTTTGGCGCTGTCGTCTTCGACATCGACGATGCGATCTATGCCGTGCCGCCGGCACATGGCGTGACGCCTGCTGAAGCGGTCAAGCGCGTCGCCCGCCTGGTCTCGCGCGGCTCTACCCGCGCCTCACGTCGACGCCGGCCGCTGATCGAGACGCTTCGGCAGGTCGATGTGGCAGTCGTGGGCAACGAGATTCTTGGCGGGTTCGTGGCGAGGCACGCGCCGCGCGTGATCGAAATCCCTACGACTGTCCAGCCCATTGCGGAGCCACCCTCCGCACGCCCTTCCCCGCCTGTGATCGTCTGGATGGGACTTCCCGACAACCTGCCGCACCTCGAGATCGTTCGGGAGCCACTCGAACGGTTACGGAAGGAGATCAACTTCAAACTCAGGATTGTCAGTTCCTCACCCTGGGAACGATCGCCCGTTGAATACGAGTTCGTGGAGTGGTCGGAACACGCCTCAAGGGCCGCCCTACTCACCTCGACACTCGGGCTGGCGCCACTGTCCGACGACCCATGGACACGCGGAAAGTGCGCCCTCCGGTCGATTCAGTACGGAGGTCATGCACTCCCGACAGTGGCCAGTCCTGTCGGCATGACGCATCGTGTCGTCCTGGATGGGGTGACCGGCTACCTCGCCGCCACGCCGGACGATTGGGTTCGCCACCTTCGAGCGTTGCTCGGAAGCACCGACCTTGTGTCACGACTTGGAACGGCTGCGCTTAGCCACGTCACCTCGTCCTACTCGAACAAACTTGCGGTCGCCCGTTGGTTCGAGATGATCGAGTCATTGTAGGGCGCGTTACGTAAGGCACGCAGAGCGAAGAATCCGGCAACCAGATTGGATGCAACGAGAGAGACGCACATCGCGATCGCGGCGCCAGTTGCGTCGAACGCGACCGCTAGGGGGACAAGTAGCGCGATCTGGAGTACCGCGCTCACGATCGCGATCACCGAAACCGTACCCGATCGGCCCGACGCAAACAACAGGGGTGTGTTCCAAAAGAGAACAGCGTTGACTGCATAGCCCACCCCAACGAGCACGAGTACCGGCTTGGCCTCGACGGCTCCCGCGCCGCCGATGAGTCGGAGAATCGGCGACGCGAAAACGATGAGAAGCACGAGCGTCCCACCAACGACCACAGCGGCGATTGGAGTCGCGTGCCGAAGCAAGCGCACGATGTCGTCTCTCTTGTGGAGGGCCAAGAGACGGGACAGTCGCGGCAACGTAGATGCGTATACAGGATCTGCGACTCGGCCCACGATCGAGCCTGCCGAAGCTCCCACTTTGTAGAGCCCGACCTGGGTAGGAGTTGTGAGAGCACCCAGCAGTAGCGTAGGAAGCTGAACCTGAGCAATCCTCGCGTACGAGACGACGTTCGTGTGGAAGACCGTTAGGACCATTGCCCGCCGCTCAGAGAAACCCTCATAACTCCTGCCGAGAAGGGGCTGTCCAGTTGTGCGATAGAACACTCGGCGAGCGACAAGTAGATTGACGATGCCGCCGAGAATGTCGTAGAGGACAAGCGCGATGAGCACTGCCGTGATGCCTCGATCGATGAGGAGCGCGAGAGCGACGGCCATCACCCTGATGACCTCCATTCCCGACATGTAGAACGCAAGAAGTCGAAACCGCCCCAGGAGGCGAAGGAGCGTCGCCGACGAGTCGTCGAGCGTCGAGGCCAGGAGTGTGAGCCCGAAGAGAAGGACCCACTGCATCCCGTTTTCGCCGATCAGCCACGGGCCTACGAGAGGCGCAGCAAGCGCGACGACCGCGAACCCGACAACGCCCGTGACCCCGTCAATGCCATAGCCGAACCGAAAAACGCCCGCGACACCTCGCCAATCGTGGGCCGCGATCCGGCCGGCACCGAACGAGGTCTCCGCCGTTCCTACCCGAACGTCGAAGAACTGGCCGATGAGCACCACGACGCTCATCACGAGCGCCAGGCGACCGAACTCCTCGAGGCCGAGGGTATGCGTGACGAGCGCGATCTGGATCAGGTCGGCCACGGACACCGCACCGAGCCAGATGGCCGTGTAGAACGAGTCGCCGGCCAGGCCGCCGAGCTCGCCGCTGCGAAGCCTTGCGAGCCGCCGAACGGCTCGGCCGATGCTCAACCCGACCTCGAGTCAGCTCGTGCGTTTCGTGGCTCCAAAGGTCTCATTTGACGTTGTCGGCCATCAATGCCAGAAGTCGTCGAAGATCGTTCAGGCACGTCTCGTCAAGGAGGTCGTCGATGCCGCTCGGGACCGCAGCCGGGAGACGCCGACGCACCGCACACGCGACCCACGGATTACGAAGCAGCCACGCCAACTGCCGAAGGCCTTGCATCTGCTTACGTGGCCAACGCCGGCGAACCTCGGCGAGCACGTCGTAGGGTGCCCAAGACTCCTGGAAGTCCGCACGCGCGAGATCGAATGAGAGGTGCTTGGGACAAGCCCTCCCAGTCGCCTGAAGGTAGAGCGTGGGAGCAAGCTCGAACGTTGCAATCGTTCGATGGAGAAACCAGGGGTGCGCTGGCCACGATCTCACGGAGCCGAGCGACTCAACAAGCGCGTCGAATGCTTGGGTGGCGGTTCCGCCTCGTCCGGTCTTAACTTCGACGGTTCTTCCGAAGAGCGAGACGGTCTCGGCTACTGCCTCACGGGGCAACCTGAGTGGCTCCGTTCCGTACCCGAGGAGTCGGGGCGTCGCGATCAGGAAGCCGTGATGCTGCATGGGTTGGTAGGCGAGCACCGCCCGTCCCGCCGCGAAAACTCGATGCCGGAGCAGTCTCAGCCGGGATGCGTCCATCACCGCCTCATCGTCGATCACGAGGATCGCGTCAACATCACTGAAACCAGTGGTCGCGCCACGAGCGATGCTCCCAAAGAAGACGAGCTCCACGATCTCGTCCATAGCCAAGCAGACTGCCAGCGTGGACCGAAGCCGTCTTTCTGCCTCGTTTGCGGGCTCCCACGCGCTGCCGCCGAGCGTCGTCGCCTGCTCACCGCCATGCGTGCCGAGATCGAGGAGACTAAACGCCTGGGCAACGGCTCGAGGAGCAAAGTCGCGATGTCCTTGCCGGTGGATCCCATGATGCGTCCCGTTGAGGCAAGCGGCGAGCCGATGGGCCGCCTGGGCCACCCGAATCGACCTTGCGTCGCTCGTCACACTCCAACCGCATTAAGGATTGCCGCCGAACGGCTTGCCCATGTACGGCCGTCTACGAATACAGCTGCCCGCTCCGTCATGGCGATGCCCCGATTGCCGAGTTGAACCGCTGCTGCAATTCCTTGCGCGAACCCTACGGGCGTTCTGTCCGCTACACGGATTGCGCGCTCCCCATCCTCACCGAAGACCTCGTTGAACAGCGGAAAGTCGGTCGCAACGATCGGTCGCCTCATCGCCTGATACTCATAGGCCTTCGCTGGTGTGGTGTACGGGAAGATGCCCACGCTCTCCGGCATGTGATAGAGCAGAACATCGGCCGCCGACTGGTGCTGCTCGACATCAGCCGGCGCCACGAACCCGGCGATGACGACGACGTCGCCAAGCCCAAGTTCGGCAACACGGCGACGAGTCCATTCGAGGATCTCGGGGTTCCCACCGACAAGCATCAGTCTGAAGCGCTGGACAAGCCGCGCAGCCTCCTCGGCCGTCCTCAGAAAGAACTCGCTGTACTCGCGGGTCATCTTCCCGGTGTAGCACGCGATCACCGAATCGTCGTCAAGGCCAAGACGGTTGCGTGCGCCACTCCGGGGCTGCGGCTGCACCGGGTTGAAGGGAGGCAGCGGTGCGTGAAGCACGCGCGTGGACGGTAACCCGAAGCGCTCTTGAATATCGCGCGAAAGCTTCTGCGAGTTGCACACCACCAAGTCGACCCCCTTTACGATCCAGGCGTTGGCGTCTGTTGGAAGTGCATGCGTCTCGAAGATGAGGAGCGGGCGCCGAGATCGAGGCAGGGTGCGACGCACAGCGACGAACGGGGCGAGGAGCACCGGAGAGCGGGAGTGGACGATCGGGACGGCCCTTCGAGACCGAACTGCACGAGCCGCCATTTGAAGTGCGAGAAAACCTCCTACACTTCCGGCCCAGAGACGGAACTTCCGCACGGACACGTCGTGGTCCAGCGGAGTCGGAAAGACGGCGAGCCGAAAGCACTCGTCGATGCCGAAGTGCCGCCACACATCAGCGACGGGGATGGCATCTGGTCGGCGCATTTGTATCGTCGCGAGCGTCACGTCAAGGCCGGCCCCGGCGTACGCTTCACACGTCCGCATCCAGGAGATCGGTTCGACTCGTCCTTTCGAGACGTCGCCCGGTGCAAGGAACAGGAGAGCACGACCGGCGCAATCTCGCGTGTTGCCCGCGTGGCGCGCCGTCTGAGGCCTAGTGTTATCTCGCAACATTGACAAGCCAATCGGAGAGTCGGCGGTCGGCTAACTCCTGCGTGAAATGGGATAGGTAGCGACCGCGGGCTCCCTGCGACATGCGCTCGCGAAGGGACGGATCGGCGAGGAGCAGCAAGACGCACTCGGCGAGCGCAACGGGATCTGGCTCGGCAATCACGAAGCCTGCGTCCTCATTGCCGACCGTCTCGCGGATCGCGCCTCGGTCGGTCGCGACAACCGGCAGTCCCGCCGCCATCGCCTCGAGTACGACACGAGGGTGACCTTCCGGCTCCACAGGCGGGAACAAGAGGATTCCAGCCGAGGCGAGCAGCCTGTTCTTGCCCTCCTCGTCGACGGCCCCCGAAAATTCGATCGCGTCGGCGAACTGCCGGACACGCGCCCTCAGATTGTCCTCAAGCTCCTCGCTCTCCCAACTCCCTGCGAACGTGAAACGCGCTGAAGGGACCTGCCCCAGGACGAGCAGCGCCGCCTCAACTGCCTCGACAACGCCTTTCCGACGGCGAAGGTTGCTGAGAAACAGCACGTGCTTGGGATCACGAAGAACACCAACACGCGGCGGCTCCGGGGTTCCGTTTGGTACAACGACGATACGCTCGTCTGCAACGAGACCATGGAAAACCCACCGCAGCGTGTCGCCCATCACAGCGACCGAACTGACACGTCGCAGGATGAACCTGATCCACCACTTCCCGAGCAGATGCAATGTCTCGTAGTAGGTACGAAAGTCACTTCCGCGCAGGTGAATGGTGACCCGCCAACGCATCGTGTGCGCGAGAAGCACGAAGAGCGAATCGCGGAGGAAGCCCGGCGTACTCTGGGAGAGCGGGAGATACACCACGCCCTTTCTCCCGCGGAGGCGCGTGGACAGGCGAACGATGGCCCGCAGGGCACCGAGCGTGTTGGCGGCATCCCATCCTCCGATGTTCTGCCCGGAGCGATGATCGCTCGTGTCGAGGTGCTCCACTTCGAAGTGCTGAGACAGAGCCGTATTGGCGAGAACGAGAGACGTCGAGACGGTCACGCCGTGAACCGGAGGAGGCAACGGTCCGATGACGATCAGGCGTTTCCGTGTCACGTGCGCGCCGGCGACCGAGTGCCGAGCTCCTTCAGAACGACCGCGAGCATTGCCCACGCGACGAACGTGATGCGCGTGACCTCGAACCAGTTCTCGAGGAAGGCCATCTGCACGAGCGTCAGGAAGGCGATGGTCGTCGCGAGGGCCAGCGAAGGCAAGGAGTCGTCCGGAGATGGGTTCCGTAGGAGCGCGGAGCTGACACGGGCGGCCCGTGCCACGACCGCGCCATAGATACCGACGACTAGCATGAACCCGAACACGCCGACCTCGGCCAGAAGAGCAATGTAACTGGAGTACGGCGAGCGGACGGCTCCTGACCCTTCGATGATGGGCCCTTGACTCAGCTGGCTGCGGACGTACCTCGTTGAGACGTCCGTTTCGTACACCCCACCCGTGAGTGCCGTGGCGTATCCGCCCTGCACGTTGGATCCCGAACTGCTGCCAGCATTCGAGAATGTCTGCCACGCACGACTCGAGAACGTTCCCGGCCCCGTTCCGATCACCGCTGCGAACGGATCGTCGGTGTAGAGGCGCTCGACGATTCCCGCGACCTTGACGCGCTCACGCACGTACGACGCTGGATTGTTCGTTAGCGTCGTAGCCGTGACATCCAGCTTCAGCAGCGGGAAGTTCGACGCCACGTAGCTGAAGGCAGCGAAGAACGCGACGATCGACGTGCTCGCGATGACAAGACCCCGCGCTCGCCGCCCGAGCATCAGCGCCACGACAACTATCGTGATCACCGTTGTGGCGAGCAACGCTCTGTACTGCGCGAGCAGAATCGTTCCAAAGATGGCGAGCAGCAGCACGGGAGCGAAGCGGGCGACGGACCGCCGGGGCTCGACCGTGAAGATCCCCGCCAGGAGCGTCGCAATCACGAGCAGGAAGAAGACGAGTTGGTACGCATTCGATCCGAACGTGCCGCTGATCACGTCGGGGTTGTTGCCAGATGCGACGAAGTGTGGAAGATCGATAAGCACGACGACGGCGAGCTGAGCGAGTCCGAGTGCGATGAGGAGTCGAGAGAGCGCACGGGCGTTCCCAGGCGGCCACAGCCTGTAGACGGATGCGAAGACGGCGACCGGCCCGAGAAACCCGTATATGAACACGACGACCGGGGCCGGAGCGGCGCGTGATCCGTTAACAACTGCCGAGGCGAGGGCAAGGGCCAGGAAGAGGGCCGCGGGGAACGCGAGCGCGAGATAGCCGGGGTGCCGAACGGATGCGCGCGGGAGGCGCGATGCAGCGACGACCAGGATGACGAAGATCGGGATGTCGACGAAGTTCGCCGCCCGCGGAACCACGGGGATGACTTCGGTGAAGAACCTGATCGTGACGAGGAGCGCGATCGACCCCAGCACGAGATTGCGGGCCAACTCGCCGGTGTCACGGGTATCGGCGTCAGCAGCGGAGGCGGGAAAGGCCCGTGGCCCCGCAGAACGAACAAACCACTCCGGCTGTCTCTGCGTTACATCCGCGATCACGCCGATGTAACGCGTACCGTCGGAAGCCCCCGTCTCGATGAGATCCACCGTCCAGACGGGCACCCCGAGGGCGCCGGCCAGATCGCGCTGCGTCATGCCGCGGTCACGACGAGCTCGTGCAACCCGCGCGCCCACGCTGGAGAAGCGACGACTGTCCGCTGCCGTTCTCATCACGGCCGCACTACCCGATTGACTTGCTGCTCTTCGAGGCGAGTGTCGAACCTTCCTGAAGGTCGGCCGGAGCCCCCGCACAGTCCAGTGAGCGATCGACGGCCTCGATGACCTGGACGACCTCGAGCCCGATCACCGCCGACGACCGTGGCTCGACGCACTCGCGGACGGCTCGGCAAAAATCCTCCATCTGCAGCAGAAGCGGTTCAACGGGCTCAATGCGCGGTGAGATGATGTCGCCCGTGCGGTAGCTGAGCTGGTACTCGCCGAATGTCTCCGGGTCGCGGAGCTTCGCGCCGGAATCGAAGACACGCACGGACTCGCCACTCGTATCGTCGTACACGACCATCCGCTCCGAACCAACGACCGCGGTACGCCGCAGCTTGCTTGGCGCGAGCCACGCGAGCTCGACCTGGGCGACGAGCCCCGAGGCGTAGGCGAGGTTGATGAACGCGACGTCCGGGGTGCCCGGGATGACGCAGTCGCGGCTCATCGCCGAGACCGTGCTCGGCGACTCGCCGAGCCAGTAGCGGAGGATCGAGAAGTCGTGCGGGCCGAGGTCCCAGACGACGCTGACATCGGGCTGGTGCAGGCCGAGATTGACGCGACTCGAGGAGATGAAGTAGAGGTCGCCGAGGTCGCCCGAGTCGATCAGCTCCTTGATGTAGACGACCGGCGGGCTGTAGAGGAACGTGTGGCCCGGCATGAGTGTGCGGCCGGCTTTGTGGGCAAGCCGCACGAGCTCTGCCGCCTCGTCGGAGCTTGCCGCCAAGGGCTTCTCGACGAAGACGTGCTTGCCGAACTGGAGCGCCTTCGAGGCAAGGTCGAAGTGCGTCGAGACCGGCGTCGCGATCACGATCGCATCGATGCGATCGTCATCGACGACCTCGAGGTACGAGCCTGTCGTCTCGACGAACGGGTACCGGCGCTTGAAGTGCTCCAGCCGCTCGGGCCGCTGGTCGCAGATCGTGACGACCTCGGCCTCCTCCAGCTCGACGAGGTTGCGAAGCAGGTTCGGCCCCCAGTAGCCGAGCCCGACGACGGCGACGCGCAGTGGCGTGCTCATCGCGTCGCCTTCGGTCGGAACACCTGCACGGGTGTTTGCAACAGCAGGATGATGTCGCGCCCGAACGACCAGCTGCGGGCATAGAGAACATCCATCTCGAGCGCCTCGATGAACGGTGAGCGGGCGCGCGCCTTCACCTGCCACAGACCCGTGATCCCGGCCGGGACCGAGAAGCGCTCGAAGTGGTGCGGCTCGAAGTGCTCGGTCTCGTACGGGATACAAGGCCGCGGGCCGACGAGCGACATGTCGCCGCGCAGGACGTTGAAGAGCTGCGGAAGCTCGTCGAGGCTCGTCTTGCGCAGCCAGTGGCCGGAGCGCGTGACCGCATCGCCGCGCTCGAGCTTGAACACCCCGTTCTCCTCCGACGAGGTGTCCGCGTCCATCGCACGCCGGATGTACTCGCGGTGCTCGTCCTGCGACGTGTCCGCGCGCATCGTCCTGAACTTGTAAGTGCTGAACGGGCGCTGATCGAGGCCCAGGCGGGTCTGCGTAAAGAGCACCGGCCCCGGCGAGTCACGTTTGACCCACAACGCAATGGCGAGGAGCACCGGCCAAAGGAACAGGAGAAGGATCGAGGCGACAATCACGTCGAAGACGCGCTTGAGCAGCAGGGCGCCGCGACTCAGGTGCGTGGGCGGCATGCTGACGAGCTGGACGCCCTCGAGAGAGGTCAGACTCGTGTTCGGCCCGAGCGCCTCGAAGAACCGCGGCACGATGTCGACCTGCACGCCACGAGCCGGGAGCCGCCGTGCGAGCTGCATCATCTCCCGCTGGGTCGGTCCGGAGAAGGCGAAGACGACCCGGTCGAGGTCGTAGCGGTCGACGAGCTCGAGGATCTCGGTCGCGCCACCGACGACGGGAAGGTGCGCGACGTCCGGGAGGAGCGCGCGCGGCGTGGCGTCGACGAAGCCCACGACGTTGATGCGGAACTCCGGGTGCTGCAGCAGCTTGCGCGCGATGATCTGGCCGGTGCGATCGGTGCCGACGACGACGGCGTTCTGGGTGTACTCGGGGCTGCGCCGGGCGATGAACCGGGCACCCGACCGTGCGACTGCGACGAGTGCGATTGCGAGCGCCCAGAAGTAGATCCACTTCTCGAGATCGGGGGTGGTGAGCCTGGTGGCGTAGGCAACGACGAAGTTGAGCCACACGCCCATCGTGACGAGCATGAAGACGCCGACGAGATCGTCGACAGTCGTGTGCTCCGGCCGCTCCTCGTCACGGTTGTAGAGCCCCATTGCCTGGGCCAGAACGAGCCAGACGGGCAGAAGGCAGGCGAACACGAGCAGCTCCCCGTCCAGCGGGATCTGGCCACCGTTGCCCGCTGGCGAACCGAGCAGCACCTGGAGGAGCAGGAATGCCCCCGCGAGGCCGAGGAGGTCGGCCGCCATCAGCTTCCGGCGGACGACCCAGCCCCGCCGGCGTCGCTGCCGCTGGGGCGGAGCGGGCTCGTGTCGCCCGACCGGGGTCGCAAGCTCTTCGGCTACCTGCAACTCGAAGGCCTCTTCCTCGACCTGCGGCTCGGGGGCGATTGACGTTTGCGCCACGGAGTCGACGCTGACGGAATGTGGCATTTAGGGCCTCGCCCCGAGAACGTTGGCCTGTGTGCCCCACGGGCGGATGAACCGTCCGGCCGCTACCGGGACAGGCTGCGCCAGTCCCCTACGGCGCATCCGGCTCGTCCGGCGCCTCACAACGTTGCGCCTGGTTGACCCTGAGGCCAGTGGTCGCCGTGACCTGTCCCGGGAGAGGCTTCGCCATCTCCCCTACGGGTTACCGGTGAAAGGTTTCGAGGTGGCGCACTGGAGACTCCGGAACGGCGCATCAGACCTTCGCCTCGCTCGGCGAGGGGAGAGGAAGGTTGACGTCGTAGCCTTCGGCGCGATCGTAGTACTGATAGCCGGTGCCTCCGTAGCCCGGCTCCGATTCGGCGCCGGTGACGATATAGCCGAGCTTGAGCGAGGGGCACGTGGCAAGTGCCCGCGAGAGCTCCTGGAGAACGGGGCGCTTGAGCAACTCGAGACGGGCGACGGCGATCATCCCGTCGACATGGGCGCTCAGGGTCATCGCGTCTCCGACCGAGAGCAACGGAGGCGTGTCGATGAGAACGAAGTCGAAGCGCAGTGCGAGCTCGGCGAGCAGCCGGGACAGCCGCGGCGAGCCGACGAACTCGCCCGGGTCGGGGGGCGAGGCTCCTGCGACGAGGACGGCGAGAACACCGTCTGCACCCTCGTCCGCGTGCGAACCGTTCCCGTTCGATGGGGGGAGATCCATGTAGTCGACACCGCCGCCCGCCCTGGAGTGGAACACCTCGACGAGGGCCCGCTCGACGGTCTCCTGGCCGAGCACGACGTTCGTGACACCGGGGTGGTCGGCGTCGATGCCGAAAAACTGGCGCACCGCCGGACGCCGGAGGTCGAGATCGACGAGAGCGACTCGCTTTCCCGCGCGGGCAAGTGTGACAGCGAGGTTGGAGACGGTCGTCGACTTGCCTTCCTTCTCGAGCGCGCTCGTGACGAGGATCGTGCGGGCGCCGCGATCGAGGTTGACGAACTCGAGGTTGGATCGAAGCATCCGGAAGGACTCCGACTGGTGACCGCGCGGGTCGGCCATCATCACGAGCGTGTTCGTCGTGCGGAGCTTCTTGCGCGGGGCCGGCAGCCGTGCGAGCAGCGGGATCCCGAGCTCGTTGCCCACGTCGTCCGCGGATCGCACCCTGGTGTCGAGGGCGTCGCGAGCGAACGCGAGGCCGATGCCGAGCATCAGGCCGAGCACGATTCCGAGAACCGCGCTCCGCTGCACCTGCGGCTGGATCTGAAGCGCTCCGTTGGCGGGCTTCAGGAGCGTGGCATTTGCGGTCTGGAGCGCCTCCATCGTCCGTAGCTGCTCCTCGCTCTCGATCAGCTTCGCGGCGAGCTCGTCGTTCTTGAGCTCGCCGCTACCCAACTCGTCGATCCTGCCCCGAAGCAGCTTGCGCGCGGCAACGAGGGATGCAGTGTCGAGCTGGAGTCGGTGAATAATGAACTGGTTCGCATGCAGCGTGGCGAGGCGCGCGGCGACGTCCGGGTCGGTGTAG
>JAYTJO010000425.1:0-7847 GCA_043730975.1 Thermoleophilia bacterium
TTCGTGGTGCCGTGATGACGTCCGTGCGTCGGAAGCGATCTCCCGGTGGGGTTCGCCTGGGCCGGGGGCCTGTTCTCGTCGAAGCTCACGGGCCTACCCTACGCGACAATTGAATTGCTCCATAGACCGCCGCATGGCAAGATGTCAGCGACACGTCTCGGTGACCGCCCGCTCTCGCTCTACGACTGGAGATTGCTGATGCGCGCGTTCGCACTGCTCCTTGGCGTCGGTGCCGCGTTCCTGACGGGCGGAGCCGGGCCTGCGGGATCCTCGTCCGATGTGGGCACGTCCGGGTCGTGGGTGGCCACCGATCTCGGCAATCTGGGCAGGGCAGGCGTGACGGTCGCTGATATCAACGATCATGGCCAGGTCGTGGGCCAAGTCCGGACCGCGCGCGGTGGGTCGCGCGGATTCGTGTGGCGGAACGGATTGATGAGAGAGCTGGGTCAGCCGCTATACGCCGGGGCGTGGCGGATCAACGAGCGAGGTCAGATCATCGGCACGAGCAGTTCTGCCTCCGATCGCGAACAGCACGCGGTAACGTGGGAGAACGGGAAGATGATCGACCTTCCCCCGCTCGGCAGTGTGACCGCCATCAACGAGCGTGGTCAGATCCTCGGGTACTTTGGCTCGACAGCGGTCATCTGGGAGAACGGCAAGATGCGGGATCTGTTCGCAGGCGGAGGCGCGAGCGCGATCAACAATCGTGGCCAGGTGGTCGGAGGGACGAAGGACGGTCGTGCCTTGGTCTGGCAGAACGGGAGGATCACCTCCCTGGGGCCAGGCGAGGCAATCGACATCAACGAACGCGGCGAGGTCGTCGGACAACGGGACGGGCGCGTGGTCGTGTGGCGGAAGGGCACCACGATCGACCTCGGGCCGGGGACAGCAGTCGCGATCAACGACTCCGGCCAGGTCATCGGGGTGAGAGGGCCGCCGGGCGGCCGCTTTCACGCGTTTCTGTGGCAGCGCGGCACCATGACCGACCTCGGCACCCTCGGAGGGAGATGGTCGTTCCCGACCGCGATTTCCAACCGGGGCCAGATCGTCGGCTACAGCCTGAGCAGGAGTGGCGTGCAGCACGCGTTCCTGTGGCACGGCGGCACGATGATCGAGCTCAGCTCGCCGAAGGGCAACGCGCGTACGCGGGCTATCGCAATCAACGAGAACAACCAGATCATCGGCGACAATTGCCTTGATGACTGTGGTCGTCGTGCACCAAGGTTCAGGAGCAGGTTCGCCGTGATCTGGACGCTACGTCAGAACTGAGAGCGAGGGCTTCCTAGGATGGGCCAGTCCGGGAATGTTGCTTGAGCTGCCAGCCCCAACGGACGGGAACGGCGATGTCTCGGGTGCCGTGCTCGTGATTCCTTGACGGTTGAGCTCAGAGCGCGAATACTGTTGTCGCGTTCGACCGGGAGAGTGGTTGCTGCGATGCTCCGTTCGGGAAAGATGTGGCGCGCTTCGTGGATTCCGCTTGCCGCTGCCGCTGCGCGCCCGCTCGTCAAGCTCGCCCGCCAACAGCCGGAACCGATCCCCGATCACCACCTCGTCCGCCACACACCCAGTATTCCCCGCGCCCACCCCGGACCCTCTCCCACACCACGCGCTTATTTATTTGCGGGCCCTAAGGACACCGATCGCGTCGCGTCGCTCGGGACACCTTCGGTCGCATGGCCAGCGTTGGGGAATGTCCCAAAGGGGTCGTCCACCGTCGCCCATCTCACCGTCGACGTAGTAGACACCCAGATCGTGCATCACCTTGGCCGGGTCGCGACGCTTCGGGAACAACCCAGCGCCGTCAACTTGTTCGTGCCGGGGTGATGGTGGCTGGCTGGTCGATCAGCGACCCCAGTCGGGAAAGCCCACCGAGGCGTCGGGGGTGAGGCGTCGTTCGCTGGTTCCGTCGATCTGGATCGTGTAGATCGCGTAGTTGTTGTTGGGGCCGCCATATCGCAGGAAGGCGAGCGCCTTTCCGTCCGGCGACCAGACTGGATGGATTCCCTTCGTCAGTGGACGCCTGTTGCTGCCGTCGGCGTTCATGATCTGAATCGTCTCACGCACGAACACGATCGCGCCACCGTTTGGCGACCACGACTGGTCGGTTGCGTTGCGGATGAGAACTCTTTCCTTCCTGTTGGCGGTGGTGGGGTGCTCGACGATGACAATCCCTTCATTGCCAGTGAACAGCAGCCACCGGCCATCCGGCGACCAGCGCGGGTCGAGGCAAGCACGACCTGTACATCGCGACACGAGTCGTTGGTCGCTCCCGTCCGGCCGCACGACGCGAATGGCGCCTCCCCTGCGAAATGCGATCCAGTCTCCGTCCGGAGACCACGAAGGCTGGCCGTTCGGCCATGACGCGGAGGCGTCGGCGGTTGCCAGTATCCGAAAACCAGTTCCATTCGTGTTCACGACCGCGAGCCGAGTCTTCTCGCCCGTGCGGTCGCCGACCTGGAACGCAATCCGTCGCCCGTTCGGAGACCAGATCGGAAACGCCGGGTACCGAACACGCGCCAGCAACTGCTCGCCCGACCCGTCGCCGTTCACGATCCAGACGCCCCCCAGTCGGAGGAAGGCAAGCCGTCGTCCGTCAGGCGACCACCTGGACCCGCCACCACGACTGCCGGGCATAACGTTCCGCGCGGTGCCCCCGTCCGCATTGACGACGAAGACCGAGTACCCGTAGGTGCCGTCCCTGTAGAGATAGGGATGATCGAACGCGATACGTCCCTGCAATGGACCAGAGCCGAAGTCCATGCCACCCGCGCTCGCGCCCGCCGTCACAGCCGCGACCAGACAGACAAAAAAGGCTGGAATCGCAATCCTCGGTCTTATGCTGACCAAACCTCACGTGTAGCGCTCTTGGGCATCGGCTCGCGCCCCCATCATTCCAAGCCGGCAAGGGCGATGTCAAATCGTTTGCACTGAAGCCGTCGCGCCTCCGCACGTGAACCAGAAACTCGTCGATGCTTTAACCTGGATCCACCGTTTTGCGTGATCGCGAAGCGCTCGTCGGGGTCGCCAGGACGTGGGGGGATGGGGCCGCGCAGGCCGGTGGCCTGTGGGGCCCCATCCCCCCACGGAGCGCACCGTCCGGGTGGGGCACACCGAGAAGTGAAGAACCGTGTCCCACCCGGACGGGGAGCGGCCTGGCGGGACGGACGAGATGCAACGCCCGCGCCAGATGAGAGATCCGGGCTAAGCCCGGATGCGCTCACTCCCTCGAGGGATGCTTCCTCACCCGATCGGGTGACGGACGCTACACGCTCGACCTCCTACGGTGAGCGAACTGCGGACGCCGGTCGCCGAGAGGTGCCCGGGAGAGAGTAAGGGCGGTTTGAGGAGCTACACCACACGTATGGGACGAACGCACGGCGCGTTGACGGCCGTCACGGCAGGCGCTGGCGCGGCGCTGGCCGTTGGGGTTGGCGCGTGGACGACGCAGGAGTCGAGCGCTGTCGCCATCATGATCGTCGTGAGCGTTGCGGCGACCGTTGCATCGCTCTTCGTGCTCAGGCTGGCGGCGCGGGCCGCCGCGGCGGAATCTCTTGCCCTACGCGATGCGCTCACCGGTCTCCCGAATAGAGCGCTCCTCGACGACCGGATCGACCGCGCGTTGCAACGCGCCCGCCGAAACGCCGACTCCTTCGCCCTGCTGGTCGTCGACCTCGACGGGTTCAAGGAGGTGAACGACATTCGTGGCCACGACGCCGGCGATCAGGTGCTCCGGAGCATTGCGCGACGCCTCGAAGCGGTCGTGCGCGCAAGCGACACCGTTGCCCGCGTCGGAGGCGACGAGTTCGTCATTCTCTCGATCGGGACGCGCACCGAGAACGAAGCGGCGGCTCTTGTCGGACGCATTCGTCAGTCATTGCGGCAGCCTTACCAGGTCAACGGTGGCATGGTGGAGATCGATGCATCGATCGGCTGGGCTCTCTTCCCGACCGACGGAGCGACACCCGCAGAGCTTCTCGGTCGCGCCGACGTGCAGATGTTCGCCACGAAACGTGACTCCGGCGACAGCTCGGCTCCGGTGCGTCGCGGATCGCTCGATGCTGGGATCGTTCGTGAGTTCGAGATCGCGCTCGAACAGAACGAGGTTGTCGTCCACTATCAACCCGTTCTCGATCTTGGCAGCGGCACTCTACGAGGTGTTGAGGCGCTCGTGCGGCGCAACCATCCCCAGCGTGGGCTGCTCGCTCCGATGGATTTCGTCCCCCACGTGGAGCGCACCCCGCTGATCCGGACGATGACGCTTCACGTGATCGCTGAGGCGCTCCGTGACTCCCACGCCTGGCGTAGCCTGACCGGTGAGATCGGCCTCTCCGTCAACGTGCCATATCGAACGATCGACGACGCTACGCTCGCGGACGGCATCCTTGGGCTGCTGGCAGGGTCGGGCGTTCCCGCCGAACTTCTGACACTCGAGGTCGTCCCGGCCGGTCCGGGCGCCGGAGCCGAGCTCGACAGGAAGGTGTTGAACCGACTCGTTGCGGCCGGGATCCGCATCTCGCTCGATGACTTCGGTCGCGCGTCATCACTCGCTGCGCTCCGGACACTGCCACTCGAGGAGGTCAAGATAGATGCCGGGTTCGTACGGGGGCTCGGGAGTGGTGGCGCAGACGATGCGATCGTCCAGAACCTCCTTCGGCTCGCGGGCGATCTGGGGCTCGAGACAGTTGCCGAAGGGGTCGAAACGAGAGCCTCCTGGGATGCTCTCGTGGCGATGGGATGTGACCGCGCGCAGGGGTTCTACGTGCAACCGGCGCTCCCGGCTGCCGAGTTCTCACGCTGGTTTACCCACAGTTGGCCGGCCATCTCTCTCGCCGGGTAAGAACGCGAATCATTCTGATTCGCGTTCCTAGTGGTCTCTCCGGGGAACCCTGACGTGGTTCGCCGGCGAAAACCGAGCAGGGCGAGGACGCAGGGAGCTCCCATACTTGGCTGTACGGGTGCGACCGAGGCGAAGCCCTGCGACGTGTTTGCAGCCACGCGAAGCGTGACAGGATTTCCCGGAGCGACCACTAGCCTCTACCGCGTCGCTCCAGGCTTCCACAGGGGCTCGTCGGCCCCCGCGTGTGCATTCGCAGCGCGGGAGAGAATGAAGAGCAGATCGGAGAGGCGGTTGAGGTAGACCATGACCAGAGGATTGACGTCGTACTCGAGGGCCGCAGCGAGCGCCTCTCGCTCGGCACGCCGGCACGACGTCCGCGCGACGTGAAGGGCTGCCGCTGCCACCGTCCCTCCGGGTAGCACGAAGCTCTTCAGCTCGGGCAGCGCGTCGTTGAACGAGTCACACAGCCTCTCGAGGCGATCGATCATCTCCTGGGTCACGCGCAGCCGACCCTCGATCGAGAACGGAACGCACAGATCGGCACCGACGTCGAACAGCTCGTTCTGGATCCGTCCGAGAGCGTCACGGATCGTAGGTGGACATTCGCCCGCGACGACCACACCGAGCAACGAGTTGAGCTCGTCGGTGGCGCCGTAGGCCCCGATCCGGGCGTCGAGCTTCGAGACGCGTGAGCCGTCACCGAGCGACGTCTCTCCCGCATCTCCGCCGCGCGTGTAGATGCGGTTCAGACGGACGGGTTCGTCGGCGGCGCGAGGCATTGACCCAGACTAGCCGGACGAGACCGGCCCGCCGGCCGCCCCTCGTTCGTCCTGCTCCGCGAGAATGTGCCGGGCGATCACGATGCGCTGGATCTCGCTCGTTCCCTCATAGATTTCGGTGATCTTGGCGTCACGGTAGTAGCGCTCGACCGGGAACTCCTTCGTGTATCCGTAGCCGCCGAGAATTTGGATCGCTTCCCCGGTCTGCCTGCGGGCGACTGCCGATGCGAAGAGCTTCGCCTGGGCCCCTGCGAGCGTGTGGCGCAGTCCCTGCTGCTTGAGCCAGGCCGCACGGTACGTCAACAGCCTCGCCGCGTCGATTTCGGTCGCCATGTCGGCGAGCTTGAACTGGATCGCCTGGAAGTCGGCGATCCGGGAGCCGAACTGGCGCCGCTCCTTGGCGTAGTGCAGGGCGACGTCGTATCCCGCCTGGGCAATACCGACCGCCTGGGCGGCGATCCCGATCCTGCCGCCGTCCAGCGTTGCCATTGCCACGGCAAATCCACAGCCCTCATCGTGGAGGAGCCTGTCCCGGCCGACGAACGCCTCGGCGATCCGGAGGTCGGCGGTGGACGACGAGTTCAGGCCGAGCTTCTCCTCCTCCCGCGTGACCTCGATGTCGGAGCCGTCGACGACAAACGCGCTCACGCCGCGTGGGCCGTCGACGGCTGCGTCGGTGCGGGCGAAGACGAGAAACGTTCCTGCGTGGCTCCCGTTCGTGATCCACTGCTTCGAGCCATTGATCGTCCAGCCGTCGCCCCCCGGCGTAGCGGCGGTTCGCAGCGAGCCAGCGTCCGAGCCCGACCCTGACTCGGTCAACGCAAAGGCTCCGAGAACGCGTCCTGTAGCGAGGTCCGGCACGAATCGTTCGCGTTGTGCCGGCGTGCCGAACGCGATGATGGGGAGCGTTACCGCGCTCGTATGCACGGCGACCGTGACGCCGACCCCCGCGTCTGCCCGGGACAGCTCTTCGAGCACGAGAATGTACGAGAGGAAGTCCGCTCCCGCACCACCGAGCTCCTCGGAAACGCAGACTCCCATCAGCCCGAGCTCGCCGAGCTTCGAAAACACGGCTTTGGGAAAGCTGTGATCTCGGTCCCAGGCGGCGGCGTGTGGTGCAATCTCGCCGTCGGCAAAGTCGCGGGCGAGCGCCTGAACCTCGCGCTGCTCCGTCGTGAGCGAGAACTCCATCGGGCGCGAGTATAGTCCGGCCGCGATCCCGGGAAGGTGGGCTCCTCGGAGCACCGCCTGACCAGCCTACGCGCCGCGCAGCCTCCGGTAGCGCGGCCCGAGCCGGCGTCTTGCAGTGCGCCGGACGCCGTCGGGTGAGATGAGTCGTCGCAGCCGACGTGGGCTGAGCTCAACGCAGAGCACCGCCGACGCTGCCGGCCCACGCGTGCCGTAGACGACACCCTGCGGATCGAAGATCGGTGCCGAACGCCAACCGTCGTCGCCTAACTCATACGCCTCCTGCTCCTCGATGAAGTACCCGGCGTCGGTGAAGAGTCGCGTCCACCCGGTGGTGTCCTCCTGCCTGAACCAACCGTAGTCGCCTGGCTCTCCGAGAGGCACCGTGACGAGCAGGCTGCCGTCTGGCCGGAGGATCCGGCGAAGCTCCCGGAGCGCCGAGGCGCGACCCTTGTCATCGGGAGATCCCTGCGAGCCGTAGAGCTCGTTGTCGGCGCCAATGTGCTCCAGCGTCGAAACGAGAAGGACCTGGTCGAACGAGGCATCCGGGAACGGCAGATCCCGTGCATCTGCGACGACGGTCTCGAATCCTGGAACCTCTGTCTCAGCGAGATCGACGCCGACGAGCTCGCCTGGCGCAGCCTCGATGAGGCCAGCCAGGTAGGCAGGCTCGGCAAACGCATATCCGACCTCGAGCACCCTGCCTCTGCGCAGTCTCGAGAGGACCCAGGGAACCTCGACGAGGCGCTCGTCCGTTCCTGGCGGAGCCTGCAGGTGCCGCGGTCGCTCCCCCCGATCCCGGGCGCCACGGGCAAACGCAATCATGTCGTCGAGCTGGCGGACACGCTCGAACTCCGGCGCGGTGACGAGGTCGCGCAGCAGCGCCGCCCGCGAGAGCGTGCCGTCGGAGAGCCTCGCGAGCGCGATCTCCCGCGCCTCGCTGTCGGGTGGGCGGCGCAAGACGAGCCCGAAGACGGCATCGACGAAGCTCTCGTCGGACGGCTCCCCGACCCTGAGGTGAGCTCGGAGCCTGGGGTCGACTC
>JAYTJO010000426.1:0-2508 GCA_043730975.1 Thermoleophilia bacterium
TACAAATAAGCTTCTGTAATGCAACGAATAACGAATCGTGGTACGATTGCCCGCATGCAGTCCCCGGCGCGATTCGACGTGCTCGTGATCGGCAGCGGCGCCTCGGGGCTTGCCGCCGCGGTCTCCGCCGAACGGGCCGGCGCGCGCGTCGCTCTTGCCACGAAAGGCTCGATCCAGGCGAACAACTCCTCCAAGGCGCAGGGCGGCATCCAGACCGCGTTCGCTGCCGACGACTCGCCCGAGCTCCATGCCGAGGACGTGATGCGGTCGTCCCACGACACCGCCGATCCACGGCTTGTCGAGATCCTCACAGGAGATGCCCAATCGGCGATCCACTGGCTCGAGGAGCTTGGCTGTGCCTTCACCCGCGAGAATGGCGGCTACCGCCTCGCCCGTTGCGGCGGAGCCTCGCGACACAGGTTGCTCCAGGTCGGTGACCGCACGGGTCACGCGATCACAAAGGCACTTCGCGAGGCCCACGAGGGTGGGAGCGGGGTCAGCTTCCAACACCACGCGCTCGCTGCTCTCGAGCCGACCGCGTCAGGCTGGCGCGCTTCGTTCGACGTCAAGGACGCAGAGCCGATCGCAATCGACGCCGGCACGGTCGTGCTCGCCGCAGGTGGCCGCTGCTACGCCGAGGCCGAGCGCCGCCACGAGCTCTCTACCAATCACCCGAACGCAACGGGCGAGGTGACGGGCATTGCGATCGACCTCGGTGCCGAGTCGCGCGACCTCGACGCGCTGCAGTACCACCCGAACGGCGGCGCCTGGCCCGTGACGATGCAGGGCTACTCGATCCCCGAGACGACGCGCGCCTACGGTGCCGTGCTCCTCAACGCGAACGGTGAGGAGTTCACCGAGTCTCTCGGTCTGCGCGACGTCGTCTCGCAGGCGATCTTCGACGAGGTTGCAGCGGGCCGCGGCGTCGAGACCGAGGATGGCCGCCCGGCGGTGTACCTCGACACAACGCGAATCCCGGAGGCCGACGCGGACATCTCACTGCCGTACATGCTGCGGCGCTACCGCGGTGCCGGGATCGACCCGCTGACCGAGCCACTTCTCACCTATCCCGTCCTCCACTACCAGAACGGTGGTCTCGTGATCGACGAGAGCGCCGAGACCACGCTCGAGGGCCTGTACGCCTGCGGTGAGATCGCCGGCGGCACCCACGGGCGCAACCGCATGATGGGCAACTCGCTGCTCGAGTGCGTCGTCTTCGGACGCCGTGCCGGACGGGCAGCCTCGGAGAAAGCGAGCGTATGAGCACGACAACAACTACCGATCTCGACGGAGCAGTCGAGGATGCCGCGGCGTACCTGTACGTCTGGGCGCTGAAGGACATCCCACAGGACCTGCGTGACGCACTCGCGGACGCACGCGACCGCGAGACCTCGAAGACCGGGATCCGGATTCTCGAGACGATCCATCGCAATGTCTCGATCGCGGACGAGCAGAAGAACCTCGTCTGTCAGGACACCGGGATCGCCGTCTACACCTGCCGCGTCGGCGAGCACTTCCCGCTTCACCCGACCCGCATCTATGCGGCGCTAAAAGCAGGGACGGCGCGCGCGACCGTCGAGCACCCGCTGCGCTCGAACTCGGTGCACGTGCTGACCCGGGAGAACACCGGACCGAACATCGGCTACCGGCTGCCGATCGTGCACTGGGACTTCATCCCCGACTGGGACGGCCTCGACGTCAAGTGCGTTCCGAAGGGCTCGGGCTCCGAGAACATGAGCTTCCTCAAGATGTGCATCCCCGCCGACGGCGTTGTCGGGATCAAGAAGTTCGTACTCGAGTCGATCGTCGATGCCGGCGGCAAGCCCTGCCCGCCCGGAATCGTCGGCGTCGGGATCGGCGGCTCCGCCGACTACGCGATGTACATGGCCAAGGAGGCGATCGCGCGTCCGATCGGTACCCGCAACCCCGATCCGCTCGTCGCACAGCTCGAGGACGAGCTGTACGGCCTGCTCAACGAGACCGGCATCGGCCCGATGGGTCTCGGCGGTGACGTCACCGTCCTCCAGTGTCACATCGAGCACGCCGACACGCATATGACGCTCAACCCGGTCGCGGTCAACTACCAGTGCTGGGCCGCCCGCCGGGCCTCGGCGCACATCGCCGCCGACGGATCCATCGACTTCGACAGGGAGTTTTGATGCACCTCTCGCGAACAACGACGCCCACAGCATGTGACAAATCGTCACAAGGTTCGAACGGGGTGACGCGCTGATGGCACACCACGAAGTCACGTTCCCGATCACGGATCCGGCCGACATTCTCAAGCTCCGCGCCGGCGACGAGGTCACGGTGCAGGGCCACATCATCGGCATCCGCGACCGCACGCAGATCCGCATCTTCGACCAGGGGGTCGAGCCGCCGATGGACCTCGGCGGCGCGTTCCTGCTCCACACGGCGCCGAACGTGCGCAAGGTGTCCACGGATGCCGAGGGCAGAGGCACGTACGAGAAGATCTGCATCGGCACGACGACGAGCGCTCGGATGGTG
>JAYTJO010000427.1:0-9258 GCA_043730975.1 Thermoleophilia bacterium
AGCCTGTGTCCAGCCAGCGTAGCCCTGCTCCAGAAGCTTCAGCAGCCCCACCTCGCGGTCCAGCAACGTCTCGGGCATGTGATGCTCGTGCACGTCGTAGAGGGGCTGGTCATGGACGTACGATGCGATGTCGAACGCCTTGTCGGTTCCAACTCGAATGCTCAACGTGACACCACCATGTCGCCCGAGTCAGCGCGACTCCCGCGCCGTGGTGGGAGTATGAAGCAACGCACGAAATGCGTGCGCCCGCTGCGAGGTTGTGGCGGGGAGCCGGCAGCCGGTCTAGACTTCTGTCGCGTCGTTGAGTGAGTTCGCTCGTGAGACCGGACAAGGAGGCGGTGCGTGACAGAGATGGGCCTGAGGCAGATGACGCCGGAGGATGCGACCGAAGTCGCCGAGCTGATCTATGCGTCGATCAACGTCTGGTACCGCGACAACGGGCATTCCGAGATCCAGTTCCAGGGTGGCCCTACCATCACCGAGGTCTTCTACGAAACCTACGACGCCCTCGAGCCCGGGGCGACCGTCGTCGCCGTGAGCCCCGCGAGCGGACGGATCATGGGCTCGTGCTTCTTCCACCCGCGGCCGACGCATGTCGGCCTCGGGATCATGAACGTCCACCCGAACTACTTCGGCCTGGGCGTGGCCAAGGCGCTCTTGAAGCACATCTGCGAGTACACGGACTTGAGAGGCTCCCCTGCGTTGCGTCTCACCTCGAGCGCACTCAACCTCGATTCGTTCGCTCTCTACTCGAGAAACGGCTTCGTCCCACGGCTTGCCTATCAGGACATGTGGGTGGCAGTCCCACCGGGGGGCCTTGGCGCATCCGTTGTGAGCCGCGATCGCGTGCGCGCGGCTGTACCCGCCGACACTCCCGCGATGGAGGCGCTCGAGCTCGGGATCTCCGGCGTGTCGCGTGGACCCGATTACGCACACACGATCGAGAATGTGCAGGGATTCTGGGGAGCGGCCGTCCTCGACGGCGCCTCCGGCGGAATCGACGGCTACGTGATCTCTTCGGGTCACGCCGCCATGAACATCATCGGCCCACTCGTTGCGCGCACCGACGAAGACGCGATCGCCCTCGTTTCGCACGCACTCGACCTCTACCCGGGTCGGGCGCCTCTCGTACTCGTCCCGGTCGAGCGGCGACAGATCATCGAGCAGATGAATGCGTGGGGCGCGCGGATCTCGGAGCTGCACTTCTGCCAGGTGCGCGGCGAGTTTCAGCCATTCCGCGGCGTCAGCATGCCGACATTCATGCTCGAGACCGCCTGAGGCGGTCGCAGTTACGACGGTGCGACGTCGAGTGAGTCCCAGTATCTCTTGCCACTGCGGGCGGCCTCGACGCACTCCTCCCACGGCGGGTACTCGTAGTCGGTGAACTCGATCTCCATGCTCACCGGCCCGGAGAATCCCGAGCCGGCGAGGTCACGGAGGATCGATGGAAGATCCAGCTCGCCCTCCCCGAGCACGGGAAAGTCGAGTACTCCTTTGCCGCCGCGCTGATCCTTCAGGTGGACGTGCCCGTACCGCCCCAGCCCATTCCTGATGTCGACCTCGGGGCTGGCCCCGACGTAGTAGACGACATTGCCGGGGTCGTAGTTGATCTGGATCCAGTCGTGGCCGATCTCGTCGAGTAGTCGCATCCCGATCTCGGCAGTGGGCAGGAGATTCGAGTCGGTCTCGATGCACAGCCTGATGCCGGCCGCCTGCGCCTCGTCCGCGAGCTTGCGCACGTTCTTCTTGAATCGATCGACCTCCTCCGGGGTTTCGGCGTCCCCGGTGAACGTGTTGAGCACGAGGACGTCGAGGGCCTTGCCGGCGGCGAGGACGGCGCGGAGGCGCCGCACGCCCTCGTCGAGGTGGAGAGGGGCATGACCGCTCAACGAGACGCATCGCAGCTCGAACCGATCGAGAAGGTGCCGCGCTCCGTCGATCTCCGCAGGCCCTAGCCGGTCAGGATCGAGGTGCTCGAGAAAACCCTTGACAGCGCCAATCTCGACGTTCTCGAACCCCGCCTCGGACAACCCGCGAAGTGCCTCCTCGAGGGTGTATGGCTTGAAGCAGATGGTCGACCCCGTCTGGATCCAACTCATCGTGCGCTCCCTTCGTTCGGTAACTCGAGACCCCACACATCTCGGTGGAACTCGATGAAGCCTTCGGGGTAGTCCCAGGTGTCGATCGCGCACACGAGCACCGCCGGGCGGCCCTCGCGCAGCGCGCTCCTGGCCCGGACGAGTGCGGAATCGAGATCCGCCGGCGAGTCGATTCGCTCCGAGTGAGCCCCGCTTGCCGCGGCCACGGCCGCGAGATCCGGCTGCGCGTCGAAATCGACGGCGAGATACTTCTTGCCGGTCGCCCGCGCGATCCACTTGACCCAGTGCAGGCTTGCGTTGTCGAGGACGACCCAGAGGACGGGAGCCGCGTGCTGCAGCGCCGTGGGGATCTCCTTCATGTACATCTGGAACGCCCCGTCGCCCGTGACACACACGACGTCGGCTGCCGGCCGCGCGAGCTTTGCGCCGATCGCGCCCGCGACCCCGAGGCCCATCACTGTTTGCTCGGCAGGCGCAACGCAACCGCGGTGCGTCGTCACCTTCACGAACGGGCAGTAGTACGACCAGAGGTCCTGGCCGCCGTTCTCGTGCACGAGCACGAAGCCGTCCGCGAAGACCCGGTTGAGCGCGTGCACCACCTGCTTCGTCCTCAATGGACCGGCGCCACCGGGCGCGCACTCGCTCTCGACAGCTTGCTCGTACTCCGCCCTGAAGTCGGCAAGGTCGGCCGTCCACGGGCGTTCGCGCACGGGTGGGGTCGTGCCCGCGAGCTGCTCGAGCACGAGCCTCGCGTCGCCGACAACGGCGACATCCGCCGCGATGTTTCGCTCGATCTCGAACGGGTCGATGTCGACCTGGATCACCCTCGCCGCCTCAGGAAGGTAACGGCCGAGGCCCGTCTGGAACTCCTCCAGCCGCGTGCCGACGTAGAGGACGCAGTCCGACTCGTCGACGGGGCGGGCGCTCGACCGGGTGCGATAGAGGCCCACGGTTCCGAATGCGAGCCGGTGAGTCTCCGAGATCGAACCACGGCCGGAAGGCGTCGTCACAACCGGGGCGTCGAGGGTCTCCGCGAGCGCGACGAGTGCATCCTCGGCGCCCGAGAGCCCGACGCCGCCGCCGGCCCAGATGACCGGCCGCTCGGCTGCGGCGAGGAGCCGAGAGGCCTCATCAACGGCCGCCGCGTCGCCGGCGCTGCGGAGGCCGGTCAGTGGGCGTCGGTAGGGCGGGATCTCCGCTTCCGCCGCCGCCACGTCGACCGGGATCTCGACGAAGACGGGGCCTGGCTTGCCGTTCTGTGCCACCGCGAACGCGCGCTGCATCGTCCACGCCGTCCGCTCCGGCAGGTCGATTCGCACCGCCCACTTCGTGACCGGCCTGACCATTGCGAGAGACGGCGTGTCCTGGAATCCACCGGCGCCCTCGTGATCGCGGCCCGCGGCGGAGACGACGCAGACGAGGGGTGAGCAGGCGAACTGCGCCTCCAGCAGCCCCGGCACGAGGTTCGCCATTCCGGGCCCGGGGCTCGCGTGCACGACACCCACGCGCCCCGACACGCGGGCGTAGGCCATCGCCATGAACACGGACGACGTCTCCATCCGCACGAGCACGGGGCGCACGGAGCTGTCGTAGAGGTCGTTGTACAGAAGCGTTGGGTTGCCGGGAAGCCCGAAGACGTACTCGACGCCTTCGGCCTCGAGCGCCTCCACGATCGCTGCCCACGGCCTACGCGGCGACACCACACCACTCCGTCACGGCCACGGCCAGTGACTTCGCCGCCGCGACCACTTCCGGGATCATCACGCTCTCGTCTTTGCAGTGCGCGAGGCGTACCTCGCCCGGGCCGAACACGACGCTCGGCAGGCCGGCCAGCTCGTAGAAGGACGCATCCGAAGCGGCGCCGAAGGCGACTGGGTTCTGTGGGCTCGGTGGCGGAATCGTCGAGCCCGAGACGGTCTCGTGAGCACGCACCATCGTCTGGACGAGAGGATGCTCCCACGGCGTCGAAGCCGGGGGCCAGTTGTTGATCCAGTCAAAGCGCGGTGGGTGTTCGCGAAGCCAGGGATCGAGCCTCGCCGCGGCCCACACGTGCTCCTCGATCTGCTCTCGCACCTCCTGCGCGGACTCGTCGGGGGGATACCAGAGCGAGTATGCGATCTCCGCGTGGTTGGAGAAGTAGAAGGGGATGTCAAGACCGGGATCGGCACGGAAGACGCCGGGCAGCATCGAGAAGAAACCCGGCATGAAGTACGGATGTGTCTTCGTCAGGCCCCACTGCTGCTCGAGGTCCTGGAGCGCCTGGACGATGCGGATCGCCTTCTCCAACGCGTTGACGCCGATCGCGTCGCCGGGGCCGCCCGGGCGGATAGCGAGGGCGCGGTTGCCGCAGTGGGTGGCCTTTCCTTCGACGTGAATCCGGAAATACCAGTTCCCCGCCGCGATCGGAGACACTGTCAGCGGGAACGGGATCGACGTCGGCTCCGTGACGATGGCGGCGTCGGCCGCGAACCCCGCCTCGAGCACCGCGGATGTCCCGAGCTCGTGCTGCATCGTCTCTTCGCCAACAACGGAGTGCAGGAGCAGGTCCCCCTCGAGCTCGACGCCCGCGTCGGTGAGCGCCTGGGCGACAAGCCACATCGTGGTGTCCGAGCCCTTCATATCCGTCGAGCCGATCCCGTAAAGACGTTCGTCCCGGATCTCGGGGTTCCACGGGCTGCCGTTGATCCAGCTGTCGGGATCGACGGGCGGGACGGTGTCCACGTGGCCGTTGAGCGCAAGCGAGCGACCGCCGCTCGAGCGGCCCTTTCGGACGCCGACGAGGTTTTGGCGCTCGGGATCGGGGGCCACCCAGTGGGTCTCGAGCCCCGCCTGCTCGTACCGCTCTCGCAGGATCTCGTTCGCGCGTGTCTCGCCCCCGATCACGTCCTCGCGGCGGACACCGGCGAACTCCGGGTTGACGCTGTTCACCCGCACGAGGTCCTGGAGAAGCTCGACAGCATCGTCACGGCGTGCGTCGACGGCTGAGAGCACCCGGTCGAGAACGTCTGCCACTAGTGCACCGTCCGGGGAATACGGCACCGCTCGGCCGGCTGCAAACACTTCGCTGCGCTTCGTCCTCGGTCGCACCAGTACAGCCAAGTATGGGAGCTCCCTGCGTCCTCGCGCTGCTCGGTTTTCGCTCGCCCGAACAGCACCGTATTCCCCGGACGGCTCACTAGAGCGCCTCCGGCCGACCACTCGCGAGCGAACGGGCGGCGGCCAGCGACACGCGAAGCGCGAGGCTCGCCTGCTCGCCGGTGCCCTGCACGGGCTGCCGTCCCTGCTCGACACACGACACGAACTCCTCGATCTCCGGCCCCCAGGGGTCGGCGCTCTCAACGGGGACGATCTCCGGCTCGCCCTCGAGCGGGAAGATCCGCAGACCCCTCGCGGAGGAGGACGCACCGATGTTCCCCTCACCCTCGACCGGTGCCGCCGAGAAGCCGTACTCGGCCACGGCGTTCTCGCCAAGGACGCGGATCGAGCTCGAGAAGGGATACGAGCGTGGCATCGACATGCTTCCCTCCGCCACGCCGCTGGCGCCGTCGTACTCGACCACGGCGAGCACGTGACCCGGCGTCGGTTCGCTCGCGTAGACAGTGCGTGGCGTACCGAGCAGCCAGTTCATCTGGTCGAGGTCGTGGATCAAGAGGTCGACGGCGGTGCCGCCGGACTGCGAGCGATCGGCCATCCAGTCGTTCCAGTCCGCCGGCGGCGAGAGCCGGAAGGTGGAGACGGCCCGCGGGCGTCCGAGCTGCCCCGCCGCA
This sequence comes from Thermoleophilia bacterium, assembly GCA_043730975.1. GTDB lineage: Bacteria > Actinomycetota > Thermoleophilia > Gaiellales > Gaiellaceae > Gaiella. The sequence continues at coordinate 5,867 of JAYTJO010000427.1, forward strand.
ACGAGGCCCTGCAGTGCGGCGTACTCGGGCCAGAAACGCAGCACCATGCCGACCATGAACACGGCGTCATTCCGCGAGGCCGCGGCGACGATCGCGTCGGCATCCTCGTTCGTGAGCGCAATCGGCTTCTCGAGGAAGACGCTCTTGCCCGCGGCAAGCGCCCGCTCCGCGTATTCGCGGTGGAGCGGCGTCGGCAGGCAGATATCGACGGCGTCGACCGCCGGGTCGTAGATCGCGGCATCGAGATCGCCGGTCACGTCCGCGCCGACGACCTCGGCCACCCGTGCGGCACGGTCGGGGGTGCGGGACGCAACCGTCTTCACGCGCACCCGGTCGCCGAGCGCCTTGTAGTTCGCAGCGTGAGCAGCGCCCATGAACCCTCCGCCGAGAATCGCGATCGTGACCATCAGTGAGCCTCCAGGAACTCGTGGTTGAGCCGGTTGAACGCTTCCGGAATCTCCCAGAACGGCGCGTGACCCATCTCGGGCCAGAGGTGCAGGACGGAGCCACGCACACGCTCATGCAGCGCGCGTGCGTGCGCCGGCGGCGTGAGGATGTCGGCGTCTCCGACCGTGATCAGCGTCGGGACATCGATCTCCGCCATCTCCTCGAGCGCCACGTGCGTCAGACATGCCTCTGCCTGGTCGCAGAAGGCGTCCACCGTCTGGGGATGAGGGCTCTCGCCGACCTGGCGCTCGAGCTCGACGAAGGTCTCAGGATGCTCCTCGTAGAAGCGCGGCGTAAACACCCACAACCAGATCTGGCGGAGGAGATCCGGCATCCCAGCCGCGTGGGCGATCGCCTGCCAGCTGCGAAGCAGCGCCTCGGTGTGCGGGTCGATCCGCCACCAGGGACAGTGGATGGCGAGCGAGCGGACGGCCGCGGGATGGCGGACGGCGATCTGCTGCGCGATCAAGCCGCCCATCGAGGCTCCGACGACGTGGGCCCGCTCGATCTCGAGGTGCCGAAGCAGGGAGACGGCGACGTCAGCGAAAAGCGCTGTCGTGTACGGGCCACGGCGGCCCTCCGTCTGGCCGACACCGGGATTGTCGAAGACGACGACGCGGAACGATTTCTGCAGATAGTCGGCCTGGAGGGCCCACGCCGTGTGATCCGCGCCGAGCCCGTTGACGAGAAGGACGGGGTCGCCGGAGCCATGCTCCTCGTAGAAGACGCGCCGATCGCCGAGGTCAGCGTGCGCCACCGCTTGGCCTCCGCGTGCGGAGGTAGCGGGGCTCCAGGAGGTCGTGGACGTCGTCCATATCGCGCACGAAGTTGACCACGGAACGCGTCGACCACTCGAGGAACTCCTCGCCCTTCTCGGCCGTCGACTCGCTCGGCCGCCCCCACACGCCGCCACCGTCCTCGAGCAGCGCCCAAAACGATCCGGGCGTGGCGAGGAACAAAGGGTCGAGCAGCGCGAGCGCGTTCGTGCGCAACTCGGGCAGCGTGGGAGTGAAGTCGCGGACGCGATCCATGTCGCACAGCGACTCGTCGATTGCGAGCACGATCGAGGTCTCGCCGACGTTCGCGTGGATACCGACACTGCCGGAGAGGTACTGCTCCGCCTCCTCCGGCGCCATCCCGGCCCAGTACGGAAACGGGTACACCCGCGCTCTCTCGGGCAGATCGTCGTGGAACCGAGCGACCGCAAACTCGAGAGCATGCGAGTTGCAGTAGTGCCCGTTGAGCAGGATGATCTTCGAGAAGCCGACGTTCGTCAGCGAGAGGCAGACGTCGCGGACGAGATCGAGAAACGTGTCCATCCGCAGGTGGATGAGGCCATGTGCGCCCCGGTGGTCGTGTGCGATACCGAACGGGATCGGTGGCCCGACGAGCGCCTCCAACTCTGGCGCCGCGCGCTTTGCGACCTCCAGCGGGATGTAGACGTCCGTCCACAGGGGCCCGTGGTCGCCGTGGTCCTCGGTCGAGCCGACCGGCACGATCACGGTTCCGCCGCCCGCCTCCAGGTACTCGCGCACCTGAAGGTTCGTCATCTCCGGCATGTAGATGGAAGTGGACACGCGTTGCCTCCTTACGAGAGTCCGAGGGAGCTCAAGTGCTCGTACGAGCGGCGCATGGCGGCCGTAACGTCGGCGAGCGGCGGCCACGGCTCGCCATGGAACTCGACCTCGACCGAAATCGGTCCGGCGTATCCCGCGTCGCGCAGGATCTCGAGCACGCGGGCAAAGTCGACAATCCCGTCGCCACAGCCGGGGAAGTTCCAGTTGCCCTTCCCGCCCGTCGTGTCCTTCAGGTGGACGTGCGCGAGATACGACGTGATCTTCGGCAGGTCGTCGACGGCCTTCTCGCCCGAGTAAAACTCGACGTTGGCGGTATCGTAGTTGACCCTGATCGAGTCGCGTCCGATCTTTTCGATCAGGGGGATCGTGACGTCGCTCGAAGCCATGATATCGCCGTGGATCTCGAGCGCCACGACGACGCCTTCTGCGTCGGCAACGTCCGCCAGCGCTCCGATGTTGGCGAGGAATGCGCTCTCGTTCTCATCGGCCGACTGGTGGCCGCCGACGGCGCTGTTCACGATCGCAAGGCCGTACTCGGCGGCCCAGCGGACGGCCTTGATCCCGTGGGCGAGCCCGTCGGCCGTCGTCAGATCGGAGTGCGCCGAGAGGCTCACCGTCTCCAGCCCGAAACCCTCGACCTGCCGGCGGGTATCGGCCGGGGACGTGGCGAGATCGACGTGCTCCGTCCAGCCGGGAACGGCCGACAGTTCGACGAAGCCATAGCCAGCTGCGGCGATCCCCGCAAGGGCCTCGTCCTGGCTGTAGGTGTGGTACGAATTCGTGTGCCCCGCGAGTTGGTTTCCCATTGAACTCCTCTCGTCAGGTTGAAGGCGCCCCGCCGATGCGGGGCGCCTCCGACCGTTCACTCACTAGAGCAAGGTGCCCTTCTTGACCGTCGTCGACTTGAAGGACGGATTCAGCTTGAACTTCGCGGCGTCGCGTCGCGCGCGGCCCTTGTCGGCCTTGGCATTCGCGGCCTTGACCAGGTCGTTCGTCATCACGTCGGCGAGAGCGAGCCTCGTCTTCGTCTGGCCGAACTTGGAGATGAAGCCGAGGTACTTATCCCACGAGGCCGGGTAGTGGTAGCCGTACAGATGTGGCGCCAGCCGACGCGACGCGTGGTAGCCGGCCGCGAGCTCGAGCAGCGAGTCGAGCGCCACCTGCGGCGAGATCACCTTCTGCAGCCCCGGGTATTGTCCGTACGTGAGCTGGGCTGCGGCTCGCGGGTTGACCCGGGCGAATTCGAATCCCATGACCGAGCCGGCGAGGAACCGCGTGTAGATGTCCCGCTTGGCCGCGTCGTCGAGATCCGACGTCCGAATCTGGTAGCTGTTGGACGGTAGCTTCGAGCCCCATTTTGACCCGATC
>JAYTJO010000428.1:0-2847 GCA_043730975.1 Thermoleophilia bacterium
CGTTGACGTTGCGTCCCGAGGCGAGGACGTGGTCGAGTCCGCCAAAGCCGATGTCGTATGCCCAGCCGTCCCCGCCGACGATCCAGACGCTCTTGCGGATCAGCGTACCCGCGAGCGCGGCAAGCCGGTGCGCCTTGGGCCGGTCATCCGTTGCGAGGCGCTCGAGCAGCTGTGCAACGAGACGTCGTTGCTCGGCCACACCCGCCTCGCTGTGCGGGTCGGCAGCAACGAGAGCAGCGGCGAGGTCGGGTGCGAGCTCGACGACGAGCGCGCGCGCCTGGACCTCCTGCGCGTCGAGTGCGAGGCGCATGCCAAGACCGAACTCCGCGTTGTCCTCGAAGAGCGAGTTCGACCAGGCCGGACCGTGGCCGTCGCGGTTCGCGCTCCACGGCGTCGTCGGCAGGTTGCCGCCGTAGATCGACGAGCATCCCGTCGCGTTCGCAACCATCATCCTGTCCCCGAAGAGCTGGGTGAGCACCTTGAGGTACGGCGTCTCGCCGCAGCCTTCGCACGCCCCCGAGTACTCGAAGAGCGGCTCCAGCATCTGCGATCCCTTCACCGTCGCCGGGTCGACGAGCGTCCTGTCGATCTCGGGGATAGAGAGGAAGAAGTCGAACCGCTCGCGCTCGACGTCGAGGTGATCGAGCTTCGGCTCGAGGTTGATCGAGCGATGACCGACGGCTTCCTTTGCGTGAGCGGGGCACGTGTCGACGCAGATCCCGCAGCCCGTGCAGTCGTCGGGAGCAACCTGGATCGTCATCTTCATCCCGGGAAGATGCTTGTCGCGCCAGTCCTTCGTCGGGAAGCCCATGGGCGCGCCTTCGAGCTGCACCGCAGGAAAGACCTTCATCCGGATCGCGGCGTGCGGACAGACGATCGCGCACTTGGCGCAGTCGATGCAGATGGAGGGATCCCAGATCGGGATCTCAGCCGCGATCGAGCGTTTCTCGTAGCGCGCGGTTCCGACCGGAAAGGTGCCGTCGACCGGAAGCGCGCTCACGGGCAGGGTCTCGCCCCGCCCGGCGAGCATGGCCGCGGTGGCCCGGGACAGGGTGTCTGTGCCGGCGATCGCCTGTGCCACGACCGGGGAGAGCGTCGCACCGTCGACCGGAGCCGTCACTTCCTGCAAGCCGTCGAGAGCCGAGTCGACCGCGTCGATGTTGCGATCGACGACCGCCTGGCCGCGTTTGCCGTACGTGTGCTGGATCGCGCCCTTGATCGCGACGATCGCGTCGTCGAGCGGGAGCACACCCGAGAGAGCGAAGAAGCACGTCTGCAGAACCGTGTTGACGCGCTTTCCCATCCCCGCCCGCTGCGCAACCGCAGTTGCATCGACGACGTAGAACCGCAGGTTTTTTGTGGCGATCTGCTGTTGTACGTTCGCTGGGAGGTGGGGCCAGACATCGCCGGCGCCGTACGGTGCGTTGAGGAGGAACGTCGCTCCATCGGCCGCGACGTCGAGCACGTCGATCTTCTCCAGCAGACCGAACTGATGACACGCGACGAAGTCGGCGCGATCGATCAGGTACGACGAACCGATCGGGCGGGGGCCGAAGCGGAGGTGCGAGACGGTGATCGAGCCCGACTTCTTCGAGTCGTAGACGAAGTAGGCCTGCGCATGTCCGCCGGCGTGCTTGCCGATGATTGCGATCGAGTTCTTGTTCGCTCCCACGGTTCCGTCGGAGCCGAGGCCGTAGAACACAGCTCGTACGACATCGTCCGGCTCGGTCGTGAACGACCTGTCGACGGTGAGCGACAGATGTGAGACGTCGTCGACGATCCCCACCGTGAATCGACGCCGTGGCGCAGGTTCGTCGAGGTGGTCGAGCACGGACTTGACCATTGCGGGAGTGAACTCCTTGGAGGCAAGGCCGTACCGCCCTCCCGTCACGAGCGGCATCGTGCCTTCGCGCTCCGCGAGTGCAGTGATCACGTCCTGGAAGAGCGGCTCACCCAGCGATCCCGGCTCCTTGCAGCGGTCGAGGACTGCCACGCGCTGCGTCGTCGCGGGAAGCGCGGCGACGAACGCATCGGCAGCAAACGGCCGATAGAGACGAACCGTGAGGACGCCGACCTTCTCTCCGGCCTCGACCAGCGCAGCGACCGTTTCTCGGGCGGCGGTGCTGCCGGATCCCATCAGGACGATCACGCGCTCCGCATCGGGCGCACCCGCGTAGTCGAAGAGCCGGTAGCGTCTCCCGGTCAGCTCGGCGAGCGCATCCATGCGCTGTTGCACTATGGCCGGCAGGGCCTCGTAGAAGGGGTTCGCCGCCTCGCGAGCCTGGAAGAAGACGTCCGGGTTCTGTGCCGTCCCACGCAGCACGGGATGATCGGGCGACAGCGAGCGGTGCCGGTGTGCGATGACGAGCGGCTCGTCGAGGAGGGCCCGCAGGTCGTCCTCGTCCAGTCGCTCCACGGTGTTGAGCTCGTGAGACGTGCGGAAGCCGTCGAAGAAGTGGAGGAACGGGACTCGTCCCTCGAGCGTTGCCGCATGGGCGATCACCGCCATGTCCTGTGCTTCCTGGGGAGAGGCAGAGCAGAGGAGGGCGAAGCCCGTCGAGCGAGCGGCCATCACGTCGGAGTGATCGCCGAAGATCGAGAGCGCATGCGTCGCGAGAGCGCGCGCGGCGACGTGGATGACCGCCGGCGTCAGCTCGCCGGCGATCTTGAACATGTTCGGGAGCATGAGCAGGAGCCCCTGAGACGACGTGAAGGTCGTTGCGAGCGCTCCGGCCTGGAGCGCTCCGTGAACCGCACCTGCGGCGCCACCCTCGCTCTGCATCTCGATCACCTGCGGAACGGCGCCCCACGTATTGGGTACCCCTGCGGCCGACCACGTGTCAGACA
>JAYTJO010000429.1:0-2152 GCA_043730975.1 Thermoleophilia bacterium
CTCCATCCGGTTCCAGACGCCCTGCGACGAGACCGGCTGCTCCTCGTAGATCCGGACGAGATACTCCGCGTTGTAGCGGAGGAAGTCGATCGTCTCGCAGGCCGCGTCGATCTCGGCCTGGAACGCGGTCTTGGATTGATTGAGCATCGTCGCTGCGTTGATGGTGGAGCGCCACGGGCCCGAGATCAGCTCTGCCGCACGGAGGAAGATTGCGACCCGCTCATGCCATGGCGTTCGTGACCATTCGGGAGCGGCAGCCCGCGCCGCTGCGATCGCCCGCTCGATCTCGGCTGCGCCACCACGTTCGACATCCGCGAGCACGTGGGCACGACGATGTGGCATGACCGCCTCGAAGGTCGTGCCCGTCTCGACGCGCTCGCCGCCGATCACCATTGGTATGTGAACGCGCTCAGCTGACATCTCGCCCAGTCGCGCCTGCAACGAGGCGCGCTCTGGCGACCCCGGGGCGTAGCTCGCGATCGGCTCGTTGACGGCTGCTGGAGGGCGGAAGATTCCGGGGGCGCTCATGCCGCGATTGTATTGTCGTGAGCGTGCGCGTGACGCGATACCCCTACGGCGTGCCCGGATGGGGTGTGGGCGAGATCTGGATGCGTGACGGGATCGTGATCCAGCACGAACTTGCCTCCGAGGAGCTGGACCTCGTCACCCAGGGGTTCCCAGCAGGAACGGTGCCGGCAGGGACGAGTCGGAAGTGCGCTGGGATCGTGTCGGATCTGTGCCGGCGGATCGCCGGCCATCTCGAGGGCGATCCCACGTCGTACGACGGGATCGTCATCGATCTCGACTGGGCGACGCCGCTCCAGCATGAGCTGGCCGCCGCAGCGCGGACGATTCCTTGGGGCGAGGTCGTCTCGTACGGTGAGCTGGCCGCGCTCGCGGGACGGCCGGGTGCCGCGCGGGCAGCCGGATCATTCTGCGCGGACAACCGGTACTCGCTCATCATCCCGTGTCATCGCGTCATTGCGGCGAACGGGATCGGGGGCTATGGCGCAGCCGGGCCGGGCCTGAAGCGCCGACTCCTCGCGCTCGAGGGTGTGCACCTGTGAGCTCGGGCTCCCTCGTCGAGGACGTCAGGGCAGAGCTCGCAGCGATCGCCCCGCGGCAACGCTGCGATCGCCTCGCGGAGCTCTCGGCCCTGTTCCACACGGCGGGCGCCGTGCACCTTCGCGGGCGAGGCGCGATCGATCTTCACCTCGACCTGGGATCCTCGGCCGCAGCCCGGCGGGCCTTCGCCCTGCTTGCCGAGCTTCGCATTCCATCCGAGATCCGAACGTATGCAACGCACTCGTTCGGCCGGGCCACGCGCTATCAGCTCCACGTTGAAGGGTCAGAGCCGACGCTCGCCACACTGGCGGAGGCGGGCGTACTCGATGCCGATCACCGACCGCTCGGTCGGCCTCCGGGGCGCGTCGTCGCCCGAGCCTGCTGTCGTTCGGCGTATCTGCGAGGAGCGTTTCTCGGTGCAGGATCGCTCACGGGCCCGCGTTCACCCCATCTCGAGGTGCGGACGCCGACGCTCGGTGGCGCCTCGTTCCTGCGCAGCGTCTGTTCAGCGGAAGAGGTGCACCTCAAGGTTCAAGAGCGAGCCTCACATGCCCGCGCGTACGCCAAGGGTTGGGAGGAGATCGAGGGCTACCTGTTGGCGGCGGGGGTCGTCGATGCGGTGCTCGGCCTCGAGGAACGCAGCGTCGTCGCCGAGATGCGTTCCGAGGCCAATCGGCTCACAAACGCCGACCACGCGAACCTCGTCCGCACGGCTCGCGCGGCGCAGCGGCAACTCGACGCCGCGCGGCTGCTGCAATCGAGGGGCGCCCTCGAACTGCTCCGCGAGCCGATCCGTGAGGCAGCACACCTGCGCCTTCGCCACCCCGCCATGTCCCTGCGCGAGCTGGCTGGGCTCACGAGCCCGCCGGCCACGAAGGCGGCAATGCAACGGCGCCTTGCCAGGCTTGTCGAGATAGCAGGACGCTGACGAGGCACCACCTCCGGAGCCTCGTCGAGATCTCGGAACGCTGACGATCGCCCGGTCCGGCATAGCAGCGAACCGGCGGGTTAGCCCTTCAGGATCACGCGAAGCGTGCAGAAGAAACTGCTTGCGTGGGATCCGCGATACGCTCTTTCATCGCGGATC
>JAYTJO010000430.1:0-5764 GCA_043730975.1 Thermoleophilia bacterium
GGTAGCTCATCGACGTGAAGAGCCGGCGGTCGAGGACGATGCCCCCGAGCTCCTCGTCCAGCTCGTACTTGTTCCTCGAGCCCGACGGCACCTCGACGAAGACGACGACATCACTCACGACAACCTCCCGATCCGTTCGACGAGCAGGTCAAAGAACCCGTCGGTGTCGAGCTCGACACCGACGTCTGCATTTGGAGCTCTTCCTGTCCGGCGCCACCGGTCGACGACCGTTCTGCCGCGACAGAGATCAGAGTTCAGCTCGACCTCGACGTTGCAGTGGATCGTCGAGACGAGCGCAGGTCGGATCACGTGCGCAACCGCGACGGCATCGTGGATCGGCGCACCGTCCCAGCCGTACGTCTCCCGGTGGTAGACGGCGAAGAACTCGACCAACTCAGCCACGAACGCCCCGACCGCTCCCGTGGCAACGAACCGTTCCTGAATCGCCGGGGTCGTGACGGCCCTGTGCGTGACGTCGAGCCCGATCATCGTCGTCTCGATTGCCGAGGAAAAAACCACCTCCGCCGCTTCCGGATCGGCCCAGATGTTGAACTCTGCTGCAGGCGTCATGTTTCCCTCGGCAATCGCGCCTCCCATCAGAACAATGCGCTCGACGTTCGTGCCGCCGGTGCGCCCGAGCAGCATCGCGATGTTCGTCAGCGGCCCTGTGGGAACAAGGGTCACAGGCGCGGCGTTTTCCGCGATCGTCCGCTCGAGGAAGTCGACTGCGTGTTCGTCGAGGGCAACGCGACTTACGGGCGGGAGTACCGGGCCGTCGAGGCCACTGTCGCCGTGGACGTGGGAGGCTACGGTGAGCTCCCGGACGAGTGGCCGGTCGGCTCCCGGGGCGACCGGAACGTCACCTCGCCCCACCAGGTCGAGGACGCGCAACGCATTCGCCGTTGTCTTCTCGAGCGTCTGGTTGCCATGCACGGTCGTGACGCCGAGCAGGTCGACCTCGGGGCTTGCGAGCGCAAGCAGCAGGGCGATCGCGTCGTCATGCCCGGGATCGCAGTCGAGAATGATCGGGGTTCGCTTAGGTGTCGTGCTCATCCGTGGAGTATCGCGGCTAACCGTGGAGGATCGCGTCGATCTCTGCGGCGGTCGGCAACGACGGTTGCGCGCCGAGGCGCGAGACTGCGAGCGCTCCGGCGGCGCACGCTCGGATCAGAGCTTCCTCCTGATCGCGGCCCTCGAGCAGCGACACCACGAGGCACGCCGCGAACGCGTCGCCCGCCGCAGTGCCGTCGACGACCTCCACCTGCGGCGGTGTGGCGCGGGCGACTTCCTTCCCGTCCTCGAGCAGGATCGCTCCCTCGGCGCCGAGGGTGAGCGCCACGAGCCCGTCGGTACGCGCAAGGGAGTCGAACTCGAAGCGATTAACGATCGCCAGATCGGGATCAACGGGGACGCGGCGTGCGGGTGCGGCATTCAGACAGAACATTCCCGTTGCCTGCTCCCAGGCCGCCACGATCGCGCCGTCAGGGATCTCCTGCTGGCAGAGGACTGCGTCCGACGCAGGTAGGTCGACCTCGTCGAGACGAGCGTTCGCTCCGGGTGAGACGACGATGGTGGTTTCGCCGTGGGCGTCAACGGTGATCAGCGCGATTCCGGTCGGCTCGTCGACCTCGTGGAGATCGAGCTCGACACCTGCCTCGCGGAGGCCGGCGAGCGCTTCGTCGGCGAAGGCATCGCGGCCGACCGCAGCGACCATTCGCACGGACGCGCCGAGTCGCGCGCACGCGACGGCCTGGTTCGCGCCTTTGCCGCCCGGAAACCGCTCGAGGATCGCACCACTAACCGTCTCCCCCGGGCGCGGCAGCGTCGCACAACGCACGACGAGGTCGAGGTTGACCGATCCGACGACGGTGATTCGCGGGGCGGACACTGAAGCGCACGCTCCGCTCAGGCCGCCAGCACACGCAGGTCGTCGACGGTCGAGCCGAGAAGCGTGTCGCGTAGGTCGAAGAGCCCGGCCCAGAGCGACGACCTGTCCGGTGCACTATCGAGGCGCGCGGCGTCGGCGAGACCCTCGAGCGCGCGAACGAGCACCGCGAGCTCCAGATAGGCGGCCGCAACACGGTTCGGACACGCGTGCACTCCCGCTCGATCGAGGACGGGACGCCACTCGACGAGCTCCCCCGCCCCGGGCCCGCCGTACCACGAACGTCCCTCTGCCCTCTCGGGCTCGAGCTCGAGGAGATAGCGCGAGAGCGGCGCCTCGAGCCCGGCCAGGGCCGTCTCGATCCTGTCGGCGGCATGGCGGAGTGCCGCTTCACGGCCACCTGGCGTCGAGGGTACCGCCTCGCCACGGTTCCAGCGTTCGAGCAGCCGACAGAATGCGAGCGCCGAAGCCTCGCAGGCGCGGAGTTGCTCGGTGAGCCTTCGACCCGTCCGCTCGGTGGCAGCGTACTCCGAGATCACGTCACACCACCCCGGCTGCGGTGGCGGGAGGATCAACCTAAACCTCGATCACCACGGGGAGAATCATGGGCCGGCGCCGCGTGCGGTCGTAGACGAGCTTCGCGATCGCGTCGTGCATGTGCTCCTGGAGCAGCTTGATCTCCGTGATCCCGTCCTCGGCGAGTTCATCCGCAACGCGATCGGCCTCGTCGCGAAGCTCGTCGAGCAGCTCCTCGTCGTCCCCGAAGCCACGGGCGATGAGCTCCGGCGGGGCGATCTCGCCGCCGTCCGAGAGAGCGACGGTGGTGACGATGATGAGAACGCCATCCTCGGAAAGTCGCCGCCGGTCGCGGAGCGCGACGTCCTGGACGTCGCCGACGCCGAGGCCGTCAACGAACGTGACGCCCGCATCGATCCGGTCGACGATGCTGACCCCGCGCGGCGTCAGTTCGACGACCGAGCCGTTCTCGGCGATCACGATCCCCGAAGCTGGGATACCGGCGTCACGGCCGAGCTTCGCGTGAGCGGCAAGCATGCGGTACTCACCATGAATTGGCATCAGTGCCTTTGGGCGCACGAGTGAGATGAGCGTGCGGAGCTCCTCCGAGCAGGCGTGCCCGGAGACGTGCACCGGAGCAATCTCCTCGTGGAGCACCTCGGCGCCGAGTCGGGAGAGACGGTTGATCGAATCGTGGACGCGCAGCTCGTTTCCGGGAACGGGCTTCGCGGAGATGATCACGGTGTCGCCGCGCTGGACATCGACGTTCTGATGGTCGCCGTAGGCGATCCGCGTGAGCGCCGACATCGGCTCGCCCTGACTGCCGGTGCACAGGATCATCACCTCGTTCGGAGGCAGGTCCATCGCATCTTTCGGTGAGATGAGCGAGCCCTCGGGAATATCGACGTACCCGAGGTTTCGGGCGATGCCCATGTTCTTGCGCATCGACCGTCCGACGAGAGCAACCTTGCGGTTGTTCGCAATCGCAACCTCGGCCGCCTGCTGCATACGGTGGATGTTGGAGGCGAAGCTTGCGACGAGGATCCGGCCGGTGCGCATCGGAATCAGCTGTCGGAATGCCTCGCCGACGAGTCGCTCGGAACCTGTCATCCCGGGCCGCTCCGCGTTCGTCGAGTCGCCGAGCATGAGGTCGACCCCGCGATTCCCCATCGAGGCGAGCTTGCCGACATCCGTCTTGAGTCCGTCGACGGGCGTGTGGTCGAGCTTCCAGTCGCCCGTGTGGAGCACGCGCCCCGCTGGAGTCTCGATCACGATCGCCACACAGTCGGGGATCGAGTGCGCCATGCGGATGAACTCGAGCTTGAACGGGCCGATCTGGACGCCGTCGCCGTCGGGGTCAGCCTCGCGCAGCTTCGTCGACGCGCCGAGTTTGTGCTCGTCGAGCTTCGACTTGACCATTGCGAGTGTCAGCTTGGTCGCGAGAACCTCGCCGACCTCGATCTCGCGGAGGACGTACGGGAGCGCGCCAACGTGATCCTCGTGCCCGTGAGTGAGCACGATCGCAAGCAGCGGCCGATCTTCGAGGTGGGAGAAGTCGGGCAGCACGAGGTCGACGCCGAGATGCTCGTCCCGCGGGAAGGCAAGTCCTGCGTCGATCAGGATTCTCTGCCCATCGAACTCGTACAGGGTCATGTTCTTGCCGACCTCGCCGAGCCCGCCGAGCGGAATGATGCGGAGTGCGTCGCTCACCGTGGCGCAGTGTACGGGTAGGTGGCGACAGGCTTGTAGGGGCTATGCGAAGCGTCGTCGTGCGACGCAGAGCGTCGCCCGACCTCGACCACCGAGTTTCGCCCCGTCAGACCGCGATCGACTGCAGCAATCCGAGCCGCTCGAGGCAGCTGCGAACCGCGGCCTCCTCCTCGGACGTGGCGCTGACGAGCGGAAGCCGGAAGCCGCCGAGGTCGTGGCCGAGGAGGTTCATTGCCGTCTTGATCGCGATCGGGTTCGTCTGCACACGCAGGAGTTCAATCGCCGGGCGGAGCTCCTCGTCGATGCGACGTGCGCCGTCGGTGTCTCCCTCGCGATACCGCGTGACCATCTCCTTCACCCGGGGCCCGACGACGTGTGTGTGCACACAGATCCCTCCCACTCCCCCGACCTCCAGGAATGGATAGATGAGGTCGTCGTCACCGGCGTAGAGGTCGAGTCCCGATGCGACAACGTGCTGGGCAGCATCGAGCGACGGCTTCGCCTGCTTGACGGCGCGGACGTTCTCGATCGCCGCGAGCGCCGAGATCGTCGCGGGCTCGGCATCGACGACGACGCGGCTTGGGATGTCGTAGAAGACGATCGGCCGGTCGGTGGCAGCGGCGATCGCCTCGACGTGGGCGACGATCCCACGCTGCGGCGGTTTGTTGTAGTAGGGCGTCACGACGAGGAAGCCGTGAACGCCGATCTCGTGCGCGCGCTCCGTGAGATGCACCGAGTGTGCGGTGTCGTAGGTGCCCGTTCCGGCGACGACCGTGTGCGTCGAACCGATCTCGTCCAGCGCGACTTCGTAGAGAGCGAACCGCTCGTCGTCGGAGAGCGTCGGAGCCTCGCCGGTCGTTCCGGTCACGACGACGCCGTCGGAGCCGTTCTCGACGAGGTGACGGCAGAGGGCGCGGAAGCGGTCGAGCTCGACGGAACCGTCCGCCGCGAAGGGCGTTGCGACTGCGGTGAGAACCTCCCCGAGCATCCGCCGATTGTAACTCTGATCCTTATGCGCTATGACTGCATGGTTCACTCACCTACACGAGGAGGCGTCATGCTGCGGGAGTTCAGAGATTTCCTGATGAAGGGCAACATCGTCAGCCTGGCCGTTGCGTTCGTCATCGGCGTCGCGTTCGCGGCGCTCGTGAACTCCCTCGTGAATGATCTGATCATGCCCATCATCGCCATGATCATCGGCAAGCCCGACTTCGGCGACCTCACGTTCACGATCAACGACGCGGTCTTCCGCTACGGCGCCTTCATCACGTCGGTGATCACGTTCGTTGCGATTGCCGCAGCGGTATTCCTGTTCGTCGTCAAGCCGATGGACGCGATCGCCGCCCGCAGGGCGAAGGACGAGGAGGAGGCCGTGTCGGACGAGGAACGGCGCCATCAGGAGCTGCTCGCCGCCCTTGCCGCGCGCTCGTAGGGGGTCGCCCCTACAACAACGTATCGAGCCCGACCGTGAGGCCGTACGGCAAGCCCCGGACGCGATCGAGCGCGAGCAACACGCCTGGCACGAATGCCTCGCGCGAGGTCGTGTCGTGGCGGATCGTCAGCGTCTCCCCCAGTCCGCCGAGGATGACCTCCTGATGGGCGACGAGCCCTGGTAGGCGCACCGAGTGAATCGGGATGTCACCGCCCATGCCG
>JAYTJO010000431.1:0-3947 GCA_043730975.1 Thermoleophilia bacterium
CCTCCACTGCCGGTACTGCTCGAATCTGTCACGTCCGGACCACCTCCTTTCCGCGGTTCATCCGAGTGTATACCGACGAGAGAGGACGACGGCAACCCCAAACGAAACCCGAACCTCGCGCAAGGCGGTCAGGCGTCGATGACGACCATTCCGTCGTCTCGCACGCGCGCCGGGAAGGTGGCGACATCGATGTAGGCAGGGAGCGTCAGGGCACGGCCCGTCGTGATGTCGAACCGGGCACCGTGCCGCGGGCAAATTGCGACCCTCTCGCCACAGTCGAACTCGCCCTCACACAACGGGCCCTCGTCGTGCGTGCACTGATCCTCGATCGCAAACAACTCGCCGTCGCAGTTGTACACCCCGACCGAGAGCGACGGCGAAACCTCCACGATCCGAACCGTCCCGGACGGGAACTCGGCAAGTGCGCAGACGGCGACCTCGGGCATCGCTAGTGCACCGCACTAGTTGACGGAGATGTCGCCGCTCGAGGTGCCCCACTCCTCCGGGAGTGGTGTCCCCTTGGAACGATGAAGCGCCACCTTGAGGACGCCCATCCCGAGAAGCGCACACTTGAGGCGAACGGGGCTCAATGGAATCCCGATCTCGTCGAGCAGCTCCTCCTTCCGCATCACCGCTACCTCCTGCGCCGAGCGGCCCTTCACAAGATCGGTAAGCATCGAGGTCGCGGCCTGACTGATCGCGCAGCCTCGCCCTTCGAACCCGACGCTCTCGATGATGTCGTCATCGCTGAATCGAACCGAGACGGTCACCTCGTCGCCGCACAGCGGATTCTGCCCTTCGGCGACAGCATCGCTCGGGTCGAGGATCCCGTGATTCCTGGGGGTCTTGTAGTGGTCGAGGATGACCTCACGGTACATCTGCTCGAACTCGCTCATCCGAGATTCTTTCGCACCTTATGGAGGCCGTCGACCAGTCTGTCGACCTCCTCGGCGATCGAGTACACGTAGAAGCTCGCACGCGTCGTCGCGGCGACGCCCAGCCGGGTCATCAGGGGCTGGGTGCAGTGATGCCCGGCACGGACAGCGACTCCTTCCCAGTCAAGGATCTGCGCGACATCGTGCGGATGGATACCGGCGACCTCGAATGAGACGATTCCCGCCCGACGCTCCACTGGCGGCCCGAACAGCCGCACCCAGTCGAGCTCGCCGAGACGCTCCATCGCATAGCGGGTGAGCTCATGCTCATGTTGCTCGATCGCGGAAAGTCCGATGCCCGTGATGTAGTCGATCGCGGCCCCGAACCCGACAGCCTCGGCAATCGCGGGGGTTCCCGCCTCGAACTTGTACGGGAGCTCGTTGAACGTCGTCTTGTCGAGGCCTACGGACCGGATCATCTCACCGCCGAGGTTGAACGGCGCCATTTCCTCGAGTAGCTCGCGGCGCCCCCAGAGCGCTCCGATGCCCGTCGGGCCGCACAGCTTGTGGGAGGAGAGGGCGAGGAAGTCGCAGTCGAGTGCCTGTACGTCGATCGGCCGGTGCGGGGCTGCCTGTGCGGCATCGACGACAATGACTGCACCCTGCTCGTGGGCCCATGCAGCAATCCTCTCGACCGGGTTGATCGTGCCGAGCGAGTTCGAGACAAGTCCGACGCACACGACCTTGACCGAGTTGTCACGGGCGAGATCGTCCAGGGCGTCGAGCTGCAGCTCGCCTGCATCATCGATGGGGATGTGCCTGAAGGCTGCGCCCGTTCGACTCGCGATGAACTGCCAGGGGACGAAGTTCGCATGATGCTCGAGCTCGGTGATCACGACCGTGTCGTCGGGGCCGAGGTTCTGGAGGCCCCAGGCATAGGCGACCAGATTGATCGATTCGGTGGCGCTGCGCGTGAAGATCACCTCGCGCTCCGATGGAGCGTTGACGAAGGTTGTAACGGTTCGCCGTGCCCCCTCGTAGCCCTCGGTCGCCCGTTCGGCAAGCCGGTAGACGCCGCGATGAACGTTCGCGTACTCGTGCTCGTAGAACGCGCGCATCCGATCGAGAACCTGTCGTGGCTTCTGCGTCGACGACGCCGAGTCGAGGTACGCCAGCGGCTTCCCGCCGGAGAGCTCCTCGAGGAACGGGAAATCGGCACGGAGGACTGCAGAGTCGAGCGGGCTCGCTGTATTGACGACCATCTGACGCATGGTAGCCGGGCAGCTCATTGTGCCCGGGCGCGGAGCGGGACAAAGCGGTCATCCGTGAGCCAGAGGAATCCGATTGCAATGCCCGCGCCGACCACGATCAAGAGCACCGAGGCGGCATTGGGGACGGCGAGCTCGAAGAACCGCCGCAGGCCCGGCAAGAAGAGGACGAGGAGATAGGCGACGAACAGGAGGGCGCACATCGTCCCGACCAGGCCAGCCCGTCTCGTGCTGGTCGCCTCGAGGGCGAGCACGAGATAGAGACCGATGATAATGAGCGTGGTGGTCGCGGCCGTTCGCGACTGGAGCAGCCCCAGGTCGAAGACGTTGAGCGCGATCAGGTAGGTCGTCGTCACGCCAAGTCCCGCGGCGACGCCCGCGGGCACGGAGAACCGGCCCACCTCACGCAGGAATCCATCCGTGCGCCACGGACCGTCGCTCGGAGCAAGCGCGAGAAAGAACGCGGGAATCCCGACGGTCAAGGTGCCCACGATGGTCAGGTGTCGCGGCAACAGCGGATACTCGGCGGGAGTGATCCCGATCGCCACGATCAGAAACGCGGCGAAGACCGACTTCGTGACGAAGAGCTTGGTTACCCGCTGGATGTTGCGCAGAACCCGACGGCCCTCGGCGACCATCCCCGGGACGGCCGCGAAGTCGCCGTTGACGAGGACGATGTCCGAAACAGCCTTTGCCATCTGCGTCCCAGTGCCCTGCGCGATCGAGAGGCGCGACGCCTTGAGAGCCGGAACGTCGTTGACGCCGTCCCCGACCATCGCGACGTACCGGCCACGTCGCCGTAGCGACTCGACGACGCGACGCTTCCCCTCTGGCGAGATCCGACCCACAACGCCGATCTCGCCGACGGAGCGATCGAGGTCGAGATCGTCCGGCGGCAGATCATCGCCCAGGCAATAGGGTCCTCTCTCCGGGATGCCCGCATCCCGCGCGATCGACGCGACAGTGCTCGCGGAGTCACCGGAGAGCACGACGATTTCGACGCCCTGCTCGGTGAGGAACGCGATCGTCTCCCGCGTCGCCGGACGAAGCGCTTCAGCCAGCACGGCGAGCCCGAGCGGCCTCACCCGTCCCAGCGCACCCCGGTCATCGGGAAACGCCGTGCTCGTGACGCCGAAGCCGACGACCCTTCGGCCGGCCTGCTGATGATCGCGCGCGGGCACGACGAGATCGCCGAGCGCGAAGATCTCCGGGGCGCCGAGCACGTAACGGACACCGCCGATCCGCATGCCACTCCAGCGGCGGCGCGAGACGAACGGGACAACGTCGTCGGCGGGCTCGGGCTCAGCCGGCCACGCCGCCGCCACTGCCTGCAGCGTCGAGTTCCGCGCCGCCGCCGAGGCAGCAAAGCGCCCGAGCGCTGTCCCGAGCTCGTCCTCGGTCACTCCGGCAGCCGGGATGATTGACACGACACGCAGCCCGTGCTCGGTAAGCGTGCCCGTCTTGTCGATGCAGAGCGTGTCGACGGACGCGAGCGACTCGATCGCGTTCAACTGCTGCGAGAGAGCGCCGGCGCGGGCCATCCGCACCGCTGCTGCCGCGTACGTGATCGAGACGAGGAGCACGAGCCCTTCGGGGATCAGGGTCACCATTCCGGCGACAGCCGTCTCGACGGCGTGGCTGACGGCGACGTCCTGCTTCCACAGTGCGACAATCAGCATCGCTCCGAGCGGCACCATCACTCCGAGGAGCACGTAGAGCAGGCGATCGATCGCCCGTTCCAGCGGCGAGCGCGGGTGGCGGAACGCGCGTGCCGTACCCGCGATGCGCTCGGCGTAGCTGTCGC
>JAYTJO010000432.1:0-3067 GCA_043730975.1 Thermoleophilia bacterium
CCCGGGTGGACGAACCGGCTCGTCGCGCTGCCGCTGCTTGGCATCGACTACTCGGTCGCCCGCCTGATGGTGCTCCTGCTCGGCCTTGCGGTTGGGCTCGGGCTCTGGCTCTGGCTCTATCGCACGCGCACGGGAATGGTCATTCGCGCTGGCGTCGATGACCGCCAGATGACCTCTGCGCTCGGGGTCAACATCCAGCTCACCTTCGCCATCGCCTTTGTCGTCGGCTCGTCACTCGCAGCGTTCGGTGGAGTCGTGGGAGCCTCCCAGGGCGCCGTCGCCTCGGGGCAGGACGGGCAATGGCTCCTGAACTCGCTCGTCGTCGTGATCATCGGCGGCCTCGGATCGCTGCTCGGCGCTGCCGCGGGCTCGCTGCTCTACGGGCTCGTGTTCTCGTTCTCGGCGGTCTACCTGCCGACCGCCGGCAACAACTGCTGCACGCAGTACTCGATCGTCTTCACCTTTGTGCTGCTCGCTCTCGTGCTGGCCTTCCGTCCCCAGGGCCTGTTCGGGAGATTCTCGTGACCCACGACCCGAAGGTCATCACCGAGCGCGCCATCGGCATCGGAGGGCTCATCCTGGCTGTCGCCGGGCCGGCGATCTTCAACGCCTACTGGGTCGACGTCATTCTCACCCAGGCGCTGATCGTCGGCATCGCCGCCGCCAGCATGATCTTCCTCACGGCCTACGGCGGCATGATCTCTCTCGCCCAGACGATGCTGATGGGCTCGGCCGGGTTCATGATCGGGAACATGGTCACGAAAGGGGGCGACGGCGGCGAGACGAAGGGGCTCTTGCTCGGGTGGGATCCGACTCTCGCACTCGTTCTGGCTCTCCTCGGCACGACGCTCCTCGCGGTGCTCCTCGGTGCCCTGGCGGCCCGGAGTACCGGCATCTACTTCCTCATGATCACGCTGACGTTCTCGGTCGTCGGCTGGTACTTCGTCGGCCAGGTAACCGTTGTCTCGGGCTTCTCGGGAATCGCGAACATCAATAGCTACACGCCGCCGTTTGTGGGCGACATCGTCACGGATAGGAATCGCCTCTACTACATTGCTCTTGGCGTCGCCGGCCTCGTGTACCTGTCCATTCGGCTCATCATTCGCACACCGTTCGGCCTCGCGCTGCAGGGCCTCCGCGACGAACCGGTGAGAATGAGCTCGCTGGGCTATGCCGTTCCCTTGCACCGAACGCTCGCATTCGGACTTGCCGGCTTCATGGCGGCCCTCTCGGGAGTGTTGCTCGTGTGGTGGCAGGGGCAGATATCACCCGGCGACATCGGCCTGCCGGCCACTATTGATCTCCTCATCGTCGCTGTGATCGGAGGCCTGACTCGGATCGAGGGTGCCTGGGTCGGAGCGCTGGCCTTCATCCTGATCAACAACTACGTCCGTGACAGTTGGCTGACCGACCTACTCGACACGGTACGGATCGGGGGGAGTTTCAACACAATCATCGGCCTCGTTTTTCTCGTCATAGTCATTGTCTCCCCCGACGGCCTCATGGGCGCCTGGGACAGACTATGGGGTCTCAGATCCGGTCGTGAAAGCGGCGAAGGACCAAGCGTGACCGCAATCCCGGCGGGAGAACCGGCGGGAGAAAAGGTGGTATGAAAGGAGACTGGTTGCAGGTCATCAGTTGGGGTCAGTTCGAAGGTTTCACATTGTTCGTCATCATCAACCAAGGAGGGCAACAGGCATGAGAGGTATTTCACGCCACTGGAAGCTTGTGCTTCCACTCGGTGTACTCGTGGTCCTGGCAACCGTCGTCGTTTCCACGTCGTTCGCGGCGTCGAAGGCGAAGACGGTCCGGGTCGCGATCATGACCGACTGCAAGGGTGGGTTCGGATTCGGCTACGAGCCGGACATCGGGGGCGCCCAGGCCGCATTCGCGAACTACGCGAAGGGCAAGGTGAAGGATCCGAAGAAGCCGTCCGCAGGTATGACGGGGATCCGGATCGGCACCACGCAGGTCCAGATCGTCGGCTACGGCTGCGGCGACGACACCGTTCCGACCGCTGTCAAGGAGACGCGTCGTCTGATGGAGCAGCTCAAGGCGGACGTGATGGTCGGCCCGTTGTCCGGTGACGAGGCGGTCTACGTCGCGAACTACGCCAAGAAGCACCCGACGAAGACGTTCATCATCGGCACGGCCGGGTCGCAGGACCCGACGTTGCAGATCGCTCCGAAGAACATGTTCCGCTATCACGGTGACGGCGCGCAGTGGAATGCCGGCATCGGTGAGATCGCCTACAAGAAGCTCGGTTGGCGCAAGGCCGCGATCATGATGGACGACTACAGCTTCGGCTGGACGTCCGGGGCCGGCATCATCGCCGACTTCTGCGCGATCGGTGGCAAGATCACGAAGCGCGTGTTCCCGCCGCTCGGTACGACGGACTACACGTCCTTCGTGTCGCAGCTGCCAGCGCCCGATACGATCGACGGTACCTTCTGGGTCGTCGGTGGCACGGGTACGAGCGCCGCACTGACTGCATACGAGCAGGCAAACGGTGCACTCGACCCCAAGAAGCACATCGGCAACCTGTTCTTCGCCTTCCTCGGCGCCGACAAGGTCGTCGCTCCGAAGGTCGCCGGTTCGTACGTCGGCGGCTTCGGCACGGCTCCCGGCCTGAAGACGCCGCAGGCGAAGGCGTACGAGAAGGTCGTCAACCGGTGGTATCCGGGCCTGAACGGCGGCAACTACGCCGACGGGTTCGTCTACAACTACTACAACGCCGCGTGGGCGCTCGTTCAGGGCCTCACGGTGTCCAAGGGCCAGACGGGTGCGGCGCTGCAGGCGAGCATGCCGAAGACTCTCAAGAATGGCTACGAGGTGTCCGACAAGGGCGTCGTCAAGCTCGACGCGAACCGGCAGGCGATCCAGGATCAGTATCCGCTCCAGCTCGTCAAGAACGCTGACGGGAGCGTCGGCCCTGTGGTCGTCGGCTACGTGCCGAACGTCGACCAGTCGTTCGGGGGACTGTTCACGAAGAGCAGCCCGGCGCCGGGCCGCTCGCAACCCAAGTGCCTGAAGAAGAGCCTGCCCTGGCAGGGCAAGATCAAGGTCG
>JAYTJO010000433.1:0-3289 GCA_043730975.1 Thermoleophilia bacterium
GAGGCTCCTGCACGAGCTCGGCGCGGACGGGTACGCGGGGGCGCTGGCGGAGCATCGGCAGGTGCTGCGGGCGGCGTTCAAGGCTCATGATGGTGTGGAGGTCGATACGCAGGGTGACGCGTTCTTCGTCGCGTTCCCAACGGCGCCGGGCGCGTTGCAGGCGGCGAGCGAATCCTTGGACGGGCTCGTCGGCGGCCCGATCTCGGTTCGGATGGGCCTGCACACGGGTACGCCGCTTCTCACCGAGGAGGGCTACGTCGGCGAGGACGTCCATCGCGCGGCCCGGATCGCGGCCTGCGGTCACGGTGGTCAGGTGCTCGTCTCGACGTCCACTGCGGCCCTGGTGGACGGCGACGTGCTCCACGACCTGGGTGAGCACCGGTTGAAGGACCTGTCCGCGCCCGAGAGGATCTATCAGCTCGGCGAGGTCGAGTTCCCGGCGCTGAAGAGCCTCTACCACACCAACCTCCCGATTCCCGCGACACCGTTCCTCGGCCGAACTGACGAGCTCGCCGAGGTAGGGGCGCTGCTTGCACGCCCCGATGTTCGCCTGCTCACGCTCACCGGCCCCGGCGGAACCGGCAAGACGCGGCTCGCACTCCAGTCCGCTGCCGCGGCTGGCGACGCCTACCCCGCCGGCGTCTTCTGGGTGCCGCTCGCTCCGCTGCGCGACCCGCAGGTCGTGCTGGAAACAGCGGCACAGGTACTCGGCGCCAGGGACGGCCTCGCCGAGCACATCGCCGACAAGCACCTGCTCCTGCTCCTCGACAATTTCGAGCACGTCGTCGACGCAGCCGCAGACGTCGCAGCCCTCCTCGGTGCCTGCCCTCACCTCTGCGTGGTGGTGACGAGTCGCGAACCGCTCCACGTCAGCGGGGAGCAGGAATACCCGGTGCTCCCCCTCGTCCACGAAGAGGGCGTCGAGTTCTTCTGCGCCCGCGCAAGGGCGATCAAACCCGACTTCGTACCCGACGAGGCAGTGCCCCAGATCTGCAGCCGCCTCGACGACCTCCCTCTCGCGCTCGAACTGGCCGCTGCACGGGTCAAGGCGCTCGCCCCGGCACAGATCCTGGAGCGCCTCGAGCAGCGGCTGCCGCTCCTGACCGGTGGCGCCAGGGATCTGCCCGAGCGACAACGCACCCTGCGCGCCACGATCGCGTGGAGCCACGAGCTGCTAACCGAAGCTGAGCAGCGCCTCTACGCGCGCCTCGCGGTCTTCCGCGGCGGCTGCACCCTCGAAGCAGCCGAACAGGTCGCGGACGCCAACCTCGACACAATTCAGTCACTCGTCGACAAAAGCCTCCTCCGCCACAACGAGAACCGCTACTGGATGCTCGAAACAATCCGCGAATACGCCACCGAACGCCTCGAGGAGTCGGGGGAAATCGACGAATTTCGCCGCCGCCACGCCGAGCACTTCCTGGCACTCGTCGAAGAGGCCGAGCCGTACGTGAGGGATGAGCTGCTCCGGGACGGCGAGGAATGGCTCAACCGACTCGACCGCGAGCTCGACAACCTCCGAGCGGCGCTCGACGGTCTGGCGGACGCACACGAATCGGAGCACGCCCTCCGGCTGTCCGGTGCTCTGTCCGATTTCTGGGCCAGCCGGGGGCACGTCGCCGAAGGCCGGCGGCGTCTCGAACGCGCGCTTTTCTCCGATCCGGACCCGACTGCGGCTCGCGCCAGAGCGCTCAACGGAGCGGCCGAGTTGGCGGCCATCAGTGGCGACCCCGAGGCTATGGGACTTCGAGCCGAGGAGGCCCTCGCATTGCATCGAAGGCTCGGGAACGTATGGGGTGAAGCCGGGTCTCTCCAGCAGCTCGGGTACGCGGTCGGTGAGTCGGGCGATTGGGCGCGGGCGCAGCAACTCCTCGAAGAGAGCATCCAGCGGTTCACCGACATCGGCGACGAGCAACAAGTTCTCTGGACGAAACGTACCCTGGCCTGGACGTACGCGGAGTCCGGGGACCGTGATCGCGCCCGGACCATGAACGAGGATACCCTTCGCCGTGCCCGTGTTCTCGGCATCACATCGCTCGAGGCAGCGCTGCTGGGTTCGATCGCGTGGCTCGCGGACAGCGAGGGGATGGTCAAGAACCAGCTCCCGCAGTTGAAAGAGAGCCTCCAGCTCAGGCGCGACGCCGGCAACCGTGTTGAGATAGCGATGGGGCTGTGCGGCATCGCCCGGGTCAGCAGCGTTGTAGGAAGAGTGGCGACGGCTGCCCAACTCATATCCTGCTTCGAGGCTCTGCGCGAGGAGATCGGCGGCGGCGAGCCCTGGATCGCGAGGATGAACGAACAGACGCTTACGATAATCCACACCCGGCTCGACGAAGCTGCCTTTGCCGAAGCCTGGGAGCAGGGTCAGGTACTGACGCTCGAGGAAGCTGTCACCCTTGCTCTCAATACGCTCGACGAAGTTTCCTGAGATGCGCGATCTCCCCTCTGGAACGATCACGTTCCTGTTCACCGACGTCGAGGGGTCGACGCGGCTCCTGCACGAGCGTGGAGCCGCTGCCTATGCGGAGGCGCTGGCGGAGCACCGGCGGGTGCTACGAGCCGCGTTCACGGCGCATGGCGGTGTCGAGGTTGATACGCAGGGTGACGCGTTCTTCGTCGTGTTCCCCACCACTCCCGGTGCGCTGGACGCCGCCGCCGAGATGACAGAAGGTCTCGCAGCCGGGCCGATACAGGTGCGAATCGGTCTGCATACCGGGACGCCGCTGCTGACCGACGAGGGCTATGTCGGCGACGACGTCCATCTCGCGGCCCGTCTTGGCGCCTGCGCCCACGGTGGACAGGTCGTCCTTTCGCAGGCGGCAAGAGAGCTCCTCGACACGCAACTCCTCCTGATCGACCTAGGTGAGCACCGGCTCAAGGACATCGTGGGGCCGGTCTCCATCTTCCAGCTCGGAGAGACACCGTTCCCGCCCCTCAAGACGATTTCGAACACGAACCTTCCCCACCCGGCGAGCTCTTTCGTCGGACGCGACACAGAGCTCGCCGCTGTCCTCTCGCGCATCGAGATCGGCAGCCGTCTCGTCACACTGACCGGGCCTGGCGGCTCCGGCAAAACGCGACTTGCGGTCGAGGCCGCCGCCACCCTCGTCCCCGCCTACAAAGCAGGCGTCTTCTGGGTCGGCCTCGCGGCTCTGCGCGACCCGGAGCTCGTTACGGAGACGATCTCCCAGACGCTCGGCGCCAAGGACGGCCTCGCCGAGCACATTGCCGAGCGCGAGCTGCTACTTCTGCTCGACAACATGGAGCAGGTGATCGACGCTGCACCCGA
>JAYTJO010000434.1:0-1765 GCA_043730975.1 Thermoleophilia bacterium
GTGTGGGATCGCCGTCGCCAACGTTCCGGACTACTGCACGACGGAGGTTGCCGAGCACACGATGGCACTGATTCTGGCGGCCTGGCGGAAGCTGCCCCGAGCCGAACGTATCGCTCGCAGCGGCACGCTCGCGCTCGACGGACTGCTGCCTCTCCACCGGCTGCAGGGCAAGACACTCGGCCTGCTCGGGCTCGGTCGGATCGCACGCGAGGTCGCTGTCCGGGGAAAGGCGTTCGGTCTGCGGGTGATTGCGCACGACCCGTTTGTGGACACTGCCGCAGCGGAGAGCGTTGGCGTGGAGGTGTGTAGCTTCGACGACCTCCTCGCCGCGAGCGACATCCTCTCTCTCCACGTGCCGCTCTCGGACGCTACGCGGGGTTGCATCGACTCCCGAGCGCTCGCTCGAATGCCGAAGGGCGCGTTCCTCGTGAACGCGGGGCGTGGCGGCGTCGTCGACGAGACGGCCCTGCTCGATGCGCTGTCGTCCGGGCACCTTGCGGGCGCCGCCCTCGACGTACTCACGTCCGAGCCGGCGGACCCCGCGCACCCCCTGCTCGCGCTCGAGAACGTGATCGTCACGCCCCACATGGCGTACTACTCCGAAGAGGCGCTCGTCGTGCTTCGCGTCGCGACCTCCGAGAATGCGTTAGCGGTGCTCCAGCAACCCGTGGCGTGAGTCCAGGCAGTGAGACGCCGCGCTACGGCGCGAAGCTACTCGCCTGCACGTCTCGCTCGTCGAGCTCGATCGCGCGTACGAGTCGTTCTGCCACGACGCCGGGGTCGAGACCTTCGCGCATCTTCGGGGATTCCCCGTGGAGTGGACGACCCGCGAGGCCGGTCTCCGTGTGCGGCGGCCGGGCATCGATGATGGAGATTCCCCGAGAGCGCACCTCGCGCGCGAGGGCCCGAAACCCCGCAGAGATACCGGCCTTCGCCGCCGAGTAGGAGACGAGGCCCGCCGTCGGGATCTCCGCCACGACTCCGCTGATGTTGAGCACGAACCCGCCGCGCGGCAGAACGGGGATCGCTGCCCGCGCGAGGACGAGCGGCCCGACGAGATCGACGGCGACGATCTCCTGGAGGACATCGAGGGGGATCTCGTCGAGCGGGCCGAAGGCGACCGCGCCCGCGCAGCAGATGACGCCGTCCAGGCCTCCGAGGGCCTCGGCTGCAGCTGCAATGAGTGGCCGGGCGGCGGCCGCGTCTGCGAGGTCGAACGCGAAGCCCAGGCCTCCGTCGCCGTCCGGGCCGCTGAGCCTGCTCGTGTCGCGGCCCGCCAGAGCGAGGCGCGCGCCACGAGCCGCGAGCGCGACTGCAAGAGGCTGCCCCAGGCCGCCCGAGGCTCCGACGATCAGGATGCGCGCACCGTCGAGCGACCTGGTTGGCGTGGGGGAGACGCTCACGATGACGGTGTGGCGGCCGCACGAACCGCGGGATCAACCCGTACTCCCGTGCTCGAGTCGAGCTCGCGAACGACTGCGATGAGATCCGCGGGCGGCGTGCGATCGGCCGGGTCGGAGGCGCGGTGAATGAACACAATCTGGCCGTTCCGGTCGACGACGACGTCGACGCCGAGCTGGAGCGCGTCGTCTCCCTCCGTCATGCTCGACCGCTCGCCGCTCAACATCGTCCGCACTCCCGATATCGCCACCCGGGGGCGCAGCATCCAGACCGGTTTCGGTCGGCGAGCACCGAGCGTCTTGTACAGCGTCCGCCTCGGGTCGGCGATCACGAGCGCGTCGCCGAGAGAGACCTCGTCACGCCA
>JAYTJO010000435.1:0-2448 GCA_043730975.1 Thermoleophilia bacterium
TCTCCCCAACGTGGTCGCCGGACGGCGTTCAGGTGGCGTTCATCGGGCACGGCGACGGGCAGATCTGGATCATCGGGGCCGAGGGGTCGGGGCTGCGCAAGGTCACGAGCGACACGTTGATGCGCACGCATATCAGCTGGTCCCCTAACGGGAAAACGATCGCCTCTTCGGCGTACGATTCGGATGTCTGCTGTGGTGGACACATCTACGCACTCGACCTCGAGAGCGGGATCCAGACCAGGTTGACGAGCGGTGAAGGGAACGACCAGTGGCCCTCGTGGTCGCCCGACGGATCACGGATCGCGATCGAGCGTTGCTGTGGAACTGGACGGGAGATCTGGCTGATGCGCCCGGATGGAACCGACCTGCAACGACTCACGAGTGGCTCTTACGACAACGACCCGGTCTGGTCGCCAGATGGGTCCCGCATAGCATTCCTACGCAACGGGTCGATCTGGTCGATGCCGGCGGCCGGCGGCGAGGCCGCCCAACTCACCGTCGGTGTCTCCGCAGTCTGGGGCGGTCTCTCGTGGCAACCACTGGCTCCGAATCCAACAGGCGCCTGCTCGCTCTGGGGCACCCCCGGCCCCGACCTGCTCGTCGGCTCGGGAGGTCCAGACTCGATTTGCGGTCTCGGGGGGAACGACACGATCCTGGGTCTGGGCGGCGACGACAGGCTCTACGGTGGAGCGGGCAACGACGCGATCGCGGGCGGCGCCGGACGAGACGCGCTGTACGGCGGTGCCGGGGCAGACAGGATCGACGCCCGTGACGGAGCGCCCGACGAGGTCGCCGGAGGGGGCGTTGCAAACGATGTCGCTCTCGTTGACCCATCCGGCGATCGCGTCCGAGGCACTCGAACGAAGCGCGTCTCGTGGAATCTCGCTGCCTGGCGCCGGGTCACCGCCTCGAACTCGAACTCTGTCGGTCCGGCGGAGATGGCCGTCGACGGCAACCTCGACGACGCGTGGAACAGCGGCGGCTTCCCGTTGCAGTGGATCGAGATCGACCTCGGACGCCCGACTGCCGTCGGGCGCATTCGGTTGGTCGTGGGGGGCGGCCAGCCGGGGGCGGCGGCGATCCTCGTTTTCGGCCGTGGACCAGATGCGGGAGGAACCTATCGATTGCTCACCCGTTTCGCGGGTCCGAACGTTGACAAGCAGGAGCTCGTGAGGGTGCCGCGGAAGCCGTGGCGTCGCGTGCGATATCTGCGGGTCGCTGTCGGTGCGAGCAACGGGCCGCAGGGCTGGGTCGCCTGGCGGGAGATCGAGGTGTTTCCGCCCGGTCGCTGATCCAGGCTTAGATCAGAGCGGATCGCCCCACACACGCTTGCGCGCGTCGCGGTAGGAGCTCTTGTCGCGCCGGGAGATCGTACGTCGCTCCAGCCCTACGCTCGTGCACAGAGAAAAGATCACATGACCGGGGTTCTGCTCTGGACGGCGAAGGATGCGGGCAGTCGCTGGTCGAGAATCGGTTCTCGTGAGCACGGCATACGAGAACTTCTCGTCCTCGAACCCCCGCTCGGCGTCCTTCGCGAGCCGGTGCGTTCTGCTTCGCGGTAGGCGAACCGAGAAGTGGCACCAGTCGTCGTCTGGGAGTGGGCACGCTCGGTCATGAGGGCACGGCGCGAGTGTCGAGCCACCGGCGGCGAGCACTGCGTCGCGCGCGGCGAGGGTGCGTCGGTAGCCCGCCGTCGTGCCGGGCTCGATGATCACAAGCGTGTCGGTGGTGCGCTCCCATGCGCGTCCTACGATCTCGTCCAGCGCCGCTGGCGTCAGCTCTCCGATCACGTAGGAGACGATGACGAGATCCGCGTTCGTGCCGGGAGCTCCGGCGTCGCTCACGATCCAGCTCGCCTCCTGCAACGCCTCGGGTCCTTTCTCGGCGAGCTTCCGTCCGGCGCGTACCATCTCCGCCTCCGCTTCGACGAGCGTGATGGCCTCGATCTGGCGCCATGCCTCGGCGGCAGCCCAGCTCGCGATCCCCGGTCCTGCGCCGAGATCGAGCATCGAGGTGGGGTTCCAGTGGGGACGGAGTTCGCGAATCCGTTCGAACACGTCTGTCGCCGCGGCGTAGGTTGCAGGCGCCCGGGTCGCGAGATAGGCCGCAACGTCGCCCGGCGTCCGCGCCGCGCGCGCAGCGGCCGACCCGCCCGCGCGGTATGCCTCCGACAGCCCGCGCGCGGACCGTTCGAGCTCCTTGGGGTTAAGCCCATGGACGAGCTCCTCGATACCGGTCTGCAGCGCGGGTGGAAGCGTCACGGCGACGTCACGCCGGCGACTCCTCGCCCTTTGCCTGCCAGGGATCGAGGGTCGGCACGCCGAGATCGGCGAGCGACGCAGCTTCACGAGTAACGAGTGTGAGGCCGTTCACCTTCGCGGTTGCGAGCATCAGCCCGTCGGCCACCGGCAACGGTCGGAGGCTCGAAAGGCGCCCCCAGGTATCGGC
>JAYTJO010000436.1:0-6343 GCA_043730975.1 Thermoleophilia bacterium
GAGGTGATGGTGGGCTACTCCGACTCCGGCAAGGACGGCGGCTACCTGACGGCGCAGTGGGAGATCTACCGTGCGCAGGAGGAGCTGGCGCGGATAGCCGAGGACCGCGGTGTCGAGCTCACGGTCTTTCACGGGCGCGGCGGCTCGGCAGGGCGGGGAGGTGGCCCGACGCACGCCGGCATCCTCGCGCAGCCGCGAGGCGCCGTGGACGGCAGGCTGAAGCTGACCGAGCAGGGGGAGACGATTGCCTTCAAGTACGGCCTCCCGGGCCTTGCCGAGCCAAATCTTGAAGCGGCCGTCTCGGGGACATTGCTCACGTTGTTCCCCGACGTAGTGGGGCTCGAGCCACCAAACGTCGGTGCTCGCGACACCATGAACGAGCTCGCCGGCGTCGCACACGCCACCTACCGGGGGCTCGTCTGGGACGATCCTGCGTTTCCCGCCTTCTTCCGCTCCTTCACGCCGGTCGACGAGCTGGCGCTGCTCGAGATCGGCTCCCGCCCGGCCTCACGCCCGGAGGCCGCAGCAGCGAGCGAGCTCGAGGCGCTCCGCGCCATCCCCTGGGTCTTTTCCTGGACACAGAATCGCTGCCTCCTCCCCGCCTGGTACGGCTGTGGGTCGGCGTTCCTCGCGTACGGCCTCGACGGCGAGCGGCTCGCCTGGCTCCGGCGCCTCTACGCCGAATGGCCCTTCTTCCGCGCGCTCGTCGAGAACCTCGAGATGACGCTCGCGAAGTCGAGCCTCGAGATCGCCGAGTCCTACGTGGCGCTCGTGCCTGCTGGGCCTGATCGCGATCGGTTCTGGGCGGCGCTCTCCGGCGAGCATCGACAAACGGTCGCTGCCGTACTCACGATCGTGGAGGCCGACGAGCTCCTCGACCGCCATCCGATCGTGCAGCGGTCGATCCGGCTCCGGAACCCGTACGTCGACCCGATGAACGCGATCCAGGTCGAGCTGCTTCGCGCGTGGCGCGGGGGCGATGAGGCTGCCAGACGGCCGTTGCTGCGATCGATCGCGGGTATCGCTGCCGCGCTCCGAAACACCGGGTAGAACGACGAGAGGCCCGCAAGCGGGCCTCTCGTCGGAACAGGTGTTGCCGCGGGCTACGCCGCGAGCACGACCTCGCCACCCTCGGCCCGCACGACGTCCTTCAGCTGGTGCTGGAGGCGCGTCAGCGCACGGGACTCGATCTGGCGTACGCGCTCGCGCGTGAGGCCGAGCTCCTTGCCGATCGCCTCGAGCGTCCATTGGTCGCCCGTGAAGCCGAACCGGAGTTCGAGCACTCGCCGGTCGGGCTCCTGAAGAGCCTCGACTGCGCGCCGCACCTCGAGCCGCTGGAGCGTCTCGTCGGCCTCGTCCGCCGGGTCGACCGCGCTGCGGTCTGCGAACAGGTCGCCGAGCTCACCGTCACCATCGGAACCGACCGACTGGTTCAGGGACACCGAAGCATCCGCCGTCGAGAGAGCTTCCTCGATGTGCGACTCCTTCAATCCCGTCTCCTTGGCAAGCTCCTCGACCGTCGGCTCGCGCTCGAGCTTCACCTCGAGGCGCTGACGCGCCCGGGCGAGCTTCTGCTGCCGCTCCTGTACGTGCACCGGCACGCGGATCGTGGCGCCCTGGTTCGAGATCGCCCGCTGGCACGCCTGGCGGATCCACCACGTAGCGTAGGTGGAGAACTTGTAGCCCTTGCGCCAGTCGAACTTCTCGACTGCCCGGTTGAGACCAATGACGCCGTCCTGGATCAGATCCAGGAACGGGACACCGTGGCCGCGGTACTTCTTCGCGATCGAGACGACGAGGCGCAGGTTCGCGTTGATCATGCGCTCCTTGGCGGTCTTGTCGCCGCGCTCGACCCGCTTCGCGAGTGCGACCTCCTCGGCAGCCGTCAGCAGCTTGTGCTTGCCGACGTCCTGGAGGAAGAGCTGCAACGAGTCGGTCAGGACCTGGGAGGTGTCCGCGGTCCACGCGGCCTCTTCCGCCGCAGCGACGGCGTCGGTCTCGTCCGCGTCGTCTGCGGCGTCGACGGGGATGGCCCGGTCGGCGAGTGCCGCGCGAACCTCTTCGAGGCCGGACTCGCTGAGATCCAGCTCGAGCGCAAGCGCCTCGAGCTCGGATGTCTCGACACGGCCACGCTCCTGAGCGTCGGTCAGGAAGGCATCAATTGCAGGAATATCGATCGTGGTGGTCAGGGTGAATCCTTTCGCTCTGTAGTCGTCGTGCGCGCGCGTGCATGGAGCGCTTGTACTATTCGGTAAGTCCCGTTGACATCGTCCACTTCGGTGCCCGCAGCGCGCGGCCCCGTCAAACGCGTTCCCGCGGGGAACGATGTCTACACAGTGTACAACGTTTCCCGGCTGTTGTAATTCCCTCAAAGTGGGAATTTTCCTTTCTCTTTACAACTTGGCCCCGGGGGTCGGCAGCTACAGTTCGTTCCCGTTGCGCGCCTGCTTTCCCTTGGAACGCGCTATTTCACGCGTATGACCGACCTCCTCGACGGCCGCTACGAGCTCCGCTCCCGCATCGCCAAGGGCGGCATGGGAACCGTCTGGCGCGCCTTTGACGGGCACCTGCAGCGCGAAGTTGCCGTCAAGCTCCTCCACCCCTGGATCGCCGAAGACGCCGAGTTGCGCCACCGGTTCTCCCGCGAAGCACAGGTTCTCGCCCCTCTCGAGCACGAGCACATCGTCCGCCTCTACGACTACGGCGAGGACGGCGAGACCCCGTTCCTCGTCATGGAGTACGTGGATGGGGCGAGTCTCGGGGATGTTGCGCGAGGCCGCGAGTGGACCTGGGATCAGATTGCGGAGCTTGCGCGACCGATCGCCTCGGCGCTGGCCTACGCGCATGCGCGAGGCATCGTTCATCGCGATCTGACGCCCGGCAATATCCTGATCGAGCGCGCCACTGGACGCGTCGTCGTCTCGGATTTCGGGCTTGCGCGTATCGCCCGATCCGCGACGAGCGTGACGACCCGGGGCATGTTGCTCGGAACACCCGAGTACTGGTCGCCCGAGCAGGCGCGTGGACTCGAGAGCGAGGCGGACACGGACATGTACGCCCTCGGATGCCTGCTCTTCTGGCTGCTTGCCGGCCGGACGCCGTTCGAGGGCGATGATCGCCTTGCCGTGGGCCTTCGGCGCGCCCACGAGGCGGCGCCGACGCTCTCAACCCTCGTTCCCGATGCGCCGTGCGATGCCGTCTCCACGATCGACGCGCTGCTCTCGGTCGTCCCGTGCGATCGCCCGACTGCGATCGAGGTGCTCGAGAGCCTCGGCGTCTCCCGACCGTCTCTTGCCGATGTGGGGGCGGTCACCGCGGACGCGTCGAACCGAGAGACGGCCGTGTTCCCGGCCTCGTCCGCGACGGCAATCCTCGAGCCCCCGACCCGCCACGCCGCGAGGAAACGCCGACAGGGTCGACGGATGGTTGCGGTCGTCGTGGGGATCGCGGCTGCCGGTGCTCTTGCCTTCGTCGGCGCGACCATCGCGAACGCCGACCGCGTGGTCGACGTCCCACGCGTGACGGGAATGAGCGTGCCGCAGGCCCGTGCAGCCACGGCGGCGGCTGCTCACGTCGATCTGGCCGATGCGCCCCTCGTAGTAGGAGGCCGCATGTACTCGGAGACCGTCGCCGAGGGAAGCGTCGTCGCCCAGGTGCCAGCCGCCGAGATACAGGTTGAGAGAGCGTCGTTCGACCTCGTCGTGCGCGTCTCCCGGGGCACGGCGTACGCAGAGGTGCCGGACGTCGAGGGCGCGGAGCAGCAGGCCGCGACTGCCGCTCTTCGCGCCGTCGGTTTTGCGGTTCGCGTTCGCTCCGAGGAGTCGTGGGAGATCCCCGAGGGGCGCGTCATCTCGAGCGACGTCGCCGCCGGAGACGAGGCTCGGCGGCCCGGCCCGATCGGCATCACCGTCTCGAGTGGCCCCCCACGAGCCGCTGTTCCCGATGTGCGAGGGGCCGATATCGATGACGCGACCGCACGTCTCGACGGCAGCTTCGAGACGGACGTCGCGACCGAGGGATCCGAAACGGTGGAGCCGGGAACGGTTCTGCGCCAGTCGCCCGACGCGGGAAGCCGGGCGGTGCTCGGTTCGACCGTGACGCTCACGGTAGCCCGCGCGCCTGAATGGTCAGCGACGTGGTCGGAGAGCGGCTCCGGTGACTACGACTCGGGGCCGATCGAGGTGACTGTGCCTCAGGGGGACTGGAGAATCGTTGTCGAGGTCGATCCGCGCTACCTGATCTTCGGATCCGGCTCAGCGACCTTCTCGTGGGACGGAACGGGATCCGGGCAGATCGGTCTCGATCAGGTCGGCTCCGATTCCGTCGCGCCGCTCAGTGGGGCAGGGACGTACACGCTGAGGGTACGCCCGCGCGGGAGCGTCAACTGGGCCGTCCGCATCGAGCAGCTCGGATAGGCAACCTGCTCGAATGAGAGGAGCTCCCGGGGGCGAGAGTCATCTCTAGACCCCCGGGAACGGATGCGGATCAGATTCCGACGATGCGGATCAGATTCCGACGATGGTGATCGTGCGCTTCGCCACATCACCGTTCTTCGTGTTCGCGTCGATCGCCACGGTGTACGTCTTCCCCTTGATCACCGTCAGGCCCGTGACGCGGGACGCCACCGTGCAATCGACCGCAAGCGTGGCTTCGGACTGGGAGAACGCAACGAGCTTGGCCCCGAGCGTCGTGCGCGCCGCGACACCGACCTTCGCCCCAATCGAATTGTTGACGCAGAACGAGCGGAGGTAGACGGTGAGGGATGGATTCCGGGTTCCTCCCTTGATGCTCACCTTCCCGTTCACCGGGCTGAGTGGCTTCGCCGCGGTTGCCCACTTCGGCTGCCCCGGCTTCGCGCTGCCGATGTCCCGGTAGATCCCGCTCTGCCAGGGACTGCCCTCGGAATCACGCAGGACGAACCAGATGAACATCGGGACGCGGACGTCCTTCTTCGCGATCGCGATCGCCTGAGGGATGTACGCCGCCTGCTGCGCCTCGGTGACGCCCTTTGGCTCGCCGGGCTTTGTCTCGTTGCCGTACTCGCTGATCCAGATCGGGATGTTCTTGCGCCCGAACCAGCTGTCGAGCGACGTCTCGAACTGCGGTAGCGATGTGAGGGCGACGTTGGGCCATTTCACCTTCTGCGTCGGCTTCTGGTTCACGGGCACCGGATACGGGTGATGCGCCCACGCGTCGAACTTGAGCTTCTTGTTCGCCTTCGCAACCATTTGCGCGAACGTCCCGGGAGCGACCGCATCGCTTGCGCCGGCCTTCTTCTTGTCTCGGCCGCTCGACGACGTCTCGCCGATCGCCACGAGCGCTTTGGGGTTCCCGGCCTTGACGCCGGCGTACCCGGCCGCGGCCAGCTTGGCGTAGGCGGCGGGGCTGACGATCTGGCCCTTCGAGTTGAACTGCGGGGTCAGGAAGAGCCCGAGGTTTGATTCGTTCCAGATTCCGAAGAACCGGACGAACGGGTAGCCGGCCGTGCGACCCGAGTACCGGGTCGCAACTGCCCTTGCAAAGTTCTGAAAGTCGGTCATCGACGTCGGCACATAGTTGCGGCTCTTATTGCCGTTTGCCCACTTCGGAGTGCCCCAGAGCGTGAGGAGGACTTCGGCGTTGCTCTTCTGCGCATTGCGGACGAACTCGTCGAGATCGTCGAAGCGATACGCCGCGTCGAACGGGTCCGCCGCGTTCGCAGGTTTGGTCGGGGCGACGTCGGCCCACGTTACGAGTGACCGGACGATGGACGCATTGTTCGTCGCTGTCGCCGCCTCCATGGCGTTCTGCCGATCCGTGTCGTAGCGCAGGATCGGATCGTCGTGGAAGCCGACCCACATCCGATCAGCAGATGCCGCGATCGGCGCGAGAACGGCTGCGGCGAGCACGGCAGCGATGAGTGGGATGTGACGCACGGGCTTCCTCCTTGGTGATCTGGGTCAAACGAGAACCTAGCGAGGGGCTGTGAAGCATCTGTAAAAAACGCCCCTCGCCGTCACGGTTTCGACACACAACCGGCACACACCTGCGTGTGTTCCCTCTCTAGCGTAGACGTATCCACAAGAGCACTGAAAAGGAGGAAGCATGGAAACAGCACTTGCGTACGTCGGCCCGTACACGGCGCCGGCGCTTGCGTTCACGGCGGATCCAGCCGAGCAGGAAGATGTCGTCTGGTGGATCGTCGTCGTGGGTTTCGCCTACGCCGTGGCCCTTGCGTGGGCGACGTGGTGTCGCCGGAACGGCGGCAGCGCCGAGATCTCATTCGGCTGGACGGGGTTCAAGGTTGTCTGTCGTAACTGATCGGACGGGCTCCGCGTGCGGAGTTGGGGGGGGGGCGGCCGTG
>JAYTJO010000437.1:0-4403 GCA_043730975.1 Thermoleophilia bacterium
TGTCACGCGGCTATCGCCGCGGTCGCTCACATCCGGACACCGCCTGCACTGGCGATCTCCCGGTCAACCGGTCGTGCGTCGCTGTCTATCTCGGACGGGCTTCCCTCCGCGGGTCTGCGGTGGTCGCGAAGCTCGATAGGATCAGATGGTGTGTGGTCATTGGATCAGCCGGTTTTCGGGTATGCGCTCGGTGCAGGTCAGTTATTCGGATGAAGCGCACCTAGTCTATCGCGTCAGCGGCCAGATCTGCAACGAGCGTCTCGAGCGTCTCCTCCGAAAAGCCCTTGGCCGCCAGGTGACGGGCTGTCTTTGGCGTTCGGCCGCGCATGTCGATGATCCGCGCGGCCCGATTCGACTCGGGCTCGAGGCCCTCGAGAGCGGCGCGGATGTCCTCGTCCGGCACGCCATGCCGCTCCAGGTCGTCCGCGATGAGGTGATCCCCGGCCCCTCGCGTCGCGAGCAATCTCGATCGGTCACACGCGAAACGATGATCGTCGACGAGCCCGGCGCGCTGCACCACCTCCAGCGTCTCGCGTCGAACGCCGGGAGTCGCCCCCTTGTCGGTGAGCCTTCGCCCGAGTGAGGCAACCGTATGATCACGCGCTCGCAGAGCCCGCAACGCCTGCGCCTGGGCCTTGAATCGGCGCAACTCTCGCCCGAGCGCCTGCGCGGTCGTGCGATCGACCGCACGACCAACCGAGAGGCGCGTTGCGAAGACGGCCTCTGTCGGCACAACGCGCCAGGGACGGCCGTCGAGGTCGACCTCGACCCGCTCCCTCCCGCGAGCGCGAAGGGCTGTAACGACGGGGACTCGCATGATCGCGGTTACGCCTCGACCTGGATCCTCTCGGTCGCTACCTCGTCGTCCTCGATCGGCGTCACCTCAACATTCACGACGCCTTCCGCCTGAGGCAACAACCGCGCCGAGACGACTTGCTCGGGCGGTGCCTCTGCCTGGATGCGGGCAAGGATCTGCTGGACGAGATCGGGATGCTCACCGAGGAATGCCGTTGCGTTCTGACGTCCCTGCCCGAGCCTCTCGTCGCCGAAGCTGAAGTACGAGCCGGCCTTCTGTACAACCTTCCGCTCGATGCCGACATCGAGGACAGTCCCCTCCCACGAGATGCCGCTGCCATAGATGATGTCGAACTCGGCCTGCTTGAAGGGCGGCGCCACCTTGTTCTTCACCACCTTGACGCGCACGCGGTTGCCGTATGCCTCGGCCCCATCCTTGAGCGTCTCGATGCGGCGGATGTCGAGCCGGACTGACGCGTAGAACTTCAACGCCCGACCACCCGGGGTCGTTTCCGGGGATCCGAACATGACGCCAATTTTCTCGCGAAGCTGGTTCGTGAAGAGGCAGATCGTGTCGGTGCGGTTGAGGGTGCCGGCGAGCTTGCGGAGTGCCTGGCTCATCAGGCGCGCCTGGAGTCCGACGTGGCTATCGCCCATCTCGCCCTCGATCTCGGCCTTGGGGGTGAGAGCGGCGACGGAGTCGATCGCGACGACGTCGACGGCACCCGAGCGGACGAGCAACTCGCAGATCTCGAGTGCCTGCTCACCGGTATCGGGCTGCGAGACGAGGAGATCGTCGATGTTGACGCCGATCCTGCGGGCGTACTGGGGATCCATCGCGTGCTCGGCATCGATGAAAGCGCAGATGCCCCCGCGTCGCTGTGCCTCGGCGATCACGTGGTAGACGAGCGTCGTCTTCCCCGACGACTCGGGACCGAAGACCTCCACGACACGACCGCGAGGCAACCCCCCGATTCCGAGCGCCATGTCGAGCGACAGCGAACCGGTCGACACCGCCCCGATCGCAACCTGGGCCTGGTCGCTCATGCGCATGACCGAGCCTTTTCCGAACTGCCGCTCGATCTGGCCGAGCGCGACGTCGAGTGCTTCCTCACGATTCATCTCGTCATTCCTCCTCGTCGTTCCACTGGTTTCGTCCCTGTAGGTAAGCACGTCCGTCGGACGTAATGCAAACATATGTTCGCCTCGGGCTTCAAGCCTCCTGCACGCGTTCGACGCTAGCGCGGATTCAGTGACGAGACCGTGCCGAGAATGCGCCCGGACCGCACCGGAGCGTGCCTCTCGAACGGGGAGCTCCGAACTCCGCCGCACCTGGGTCGAGGTTCAGAGCAAGCGGCGCAGCAGATGCAGGGCCGCGACGGCCGAGCGCGACCGGATCACATCGCGCCCACCCGGAAGCTCGATCCGTAGCGGAAGCTCGCCCATGGGCCCGACCACGTGGAAGAAGACGAGGCCTACGGGCTTCTCGGGCGTTCCTCCACCCGGGCCGGCCACTCCGGTCACCGAAACCGCCACGTCCACACCGAGGCGTTCGCGGGCGCCATGGGCCATGGCAGCGGCGACCTCCGCCGACACCGCACCATGCTCGGCGAGAAGCAATCCCGAAACACCGAGCATGCGTTCCTTCACCTCGTTCTCGTACGCCACGATGCTTCCGCGAAAGACGTCACTGGCACCTGCAACATCGGTCAGCCGCGCTGCGACGAGCCCCCCGGTACACGACTCGGCGGTTCCGAGCGTCAGGCCGCGCGTGCGGCAGGAGCCGAGAACGAGCTCCTCGATCGACCGCTCGTCCCTCCCGAAGAGGAAGCCACCGAGAGGCTCGAGGAATGCCGCCTCGAGCGCGTCTGCGCGTGCCTCGGCACCCGGTTCGACGACCATGTCGACGTGGATCTCGAACTCTCGCGCGCAGATCGTCACCTCCACCCCATCGCCGTCGCCCCCGGCCTCGGCGAGTGACTTGGCGACGAGAGATTCGCTGACGCCGTACAGGCGGACGACGCGGCGGCTCGGGCGGGTCGTCCGCGCGAGGACGCGCTGGACCGGCTCGGTCGCAAGGGCCCGCGGCCACAGCTCCTGCAATTCCCGAGGAGGTCCCGGGAGGATCACGACAACGCAGGATCCCGTGTCGAGGACGACTCCGGGAGCGGTGCCCGCAATGCCGAGCGAGATCGCGCCGGCGGGCAGTGTTGCTTGCTTGCGTACACCCGACGAGAAGTCGGCGTAGTCCCGTTTCATTCGTTCCGCGAAGCGGCGAGAGACGGCCTCGATCTCCTTCTCGAGCGCAGTGTCCCGCTCGAGCGGCCGTCCGGCGACACGAGCGACGAGCTCGATCGTGCGATCATCATGGGTCGGGCCAAGGCCGCCCGAGACGAGACAGACGTCGCGTTGAAGGCCCTCCTGCAGCGCCGCCTCGAGATCGGTGGGATCGTCGCCGACGATCGTCAGGCGTGCCGGCTGAAGACCGAGGCGCAGTGCCTCCTGGGCAAAGAACGGGCCGTTGAGATCAGTCCGTTCGCCGCGAACGAGCTCGCTGCCCGTGACGACGATTGCGACGCGGGGACGACTCAAGAGCCGCGCGGAAGGGTGAGCTGACCGCTCTTTGGCACCTTCACCCGGACGCCCGCTACCCGCACGATCACATTCCTCGGAGAGGTCAGCGTGATCGTCAGTTTCTGCGGAGCGAACCGCTTCACCTGTCCTCGCTCGAGCGTACCCCGGTAGAGCGGCTTTCCAGCGCCTGACGCCGCGCGCACCTCCATGAACGACGCTCCACGGGTGGCCGTGACCGAGACGCCGTTTGCCACCGCCGCCGCGGTTGGCCCGGTCGACACGTTGACGCCCTGTACCTTCGGCTCCGTCGTATCACCGAACTTCCAGGCCGCGATCACCAGTGCCGTGAGCAGAACCATCGCCACGACGGCGATGACGACGAGTCGGGATTCCCGATGCTGGCGCTGACGCCGCGACTGCGTCGGGACGCGACGTGTCCGCAACGGACGCTCCTCCTCACCAGCGACGTAACGCGAGTTGTACTCGTCGACGTAGAGCTGGCCGTCCATGCCGAGCGACTCGGCGTACGTGCGCAGGAAACCCTTGATGTAGGTGTGCCCGGGAAGCTGTTCGAACTGCTCCGCTTCGAGCGCGCGCAGATACTTCGCGCGCACCTTGGTCCGGAACTCCATCTCGGTGAAGTCGAACCCCTGGCGCGTACGGGCCTCGCGCAGGCTTGAGCCGATGTCGAACACGGAGGTGAAGTGTAGACGAGACTGCAAGGACCTCGGCTGCGGGCGGCCCTCCGGGACTCGCGCGACGGTAACCGAGTCGACTAGTCGGCCGCGGCGAGAACGGCGTACACGGCAACGGAGATCGTCGCCGAGGCTGCGAGGCAGAGACCGAGGATTCCCAGGATGCGGCCCGATGTGGCGGCCTTCCCACTCGTTTCGCGGCCGAGTGTCGCACGATCGATCGCCCGCGCTCGCCGCGCGAGCACAATGGCCCCGATCCCTGCCACGACGGCCACCGGAATGGCAAAGCCAGCGTGGAGCAGATCGTACGAACTCGAGTAGCGCGTCGCGACGATCGCC
>JAYTJO010000438.1:0-3665 GCA_043730975.1 Thermoleophilia bacterium
ATCACGATCCCTGCAGCACTCGGGATTGTCGGTCTTATCATCGCGGCAGTCGCCGACGGACGCGAAAACGACAGGATTCAGGCTCAACAGGAGTCGGACGACTCGTCGAGGCACTAGCCTCTGACAGCCTCTACCGCGTCAGCGGCGATCTCTGCTCCCGGGGTGCGCCGGAGACGGTGGCCGAGATCTGCCGCCCGTTCCGCTGTCCCG
The DNA here is from genome assembly GCA_043730975.1 of Thermoleophilia bacterium. Taxonomy (GTDB): domain Bacteria; phylum Actinomycetota; class Thermoleophilia; order Gaiellales; family Gaiellaceae; genus Gaiella. The sequence continues at coordinate 211 of JAYTJO010000438.1, forward strand.
TCACCCAGCAGGTTCTGAAGCCGCGCCGCGATCTCCTGCGGGGTCGCCAGGTTCGGATCGATCGCGTGGCCGAGCCCTGCGCGCCGGAGATCCTCTGCCCCTGCGAACTGATCGGTCGAGAAGGGAGCTGCGAGCACAGGGAGGCCGGCCGTGAGCGCTTCGGTGACCGTGTTGTTTCCGCCGTGGCAGATGACGATGTCACACGCGTCCAGAGCGGCTACCTGGGGAAGATGCCTACGCACGACCCAGCCCTCGGGCGTCGGCGCGAGTTTCTCCGGCCCGTTGACGCCGGATGCGATGACGGCGTCCCACCCGAGAATCCGCAGCGCCTCGGCGATGCGCTGCAGCACGTCTGTCCGCGCCGAGAGAAAGCTGCCGAGCGAGACGTATGCTCGCGGGCGCGCGTTGCTCTCTCGCGCGAGACTCTCGAAGAGAGAGTTGGACTCCTGCGGTCGGACGCAGGAGCCAACGAACGTCGTGTCGGGGAGACGATCGGCGTGTGTGCCGATTCCGCCGGGGTAGTTGACGATCGTCCCGAGAGTTCCACCTGCAGCGAATGCGTCTTCCAGCGGGGCGGCTTCCGGATCGAGGGCTGTCACCGCCGCGTTGTAGGTCGCGGTGAACTCCGCGGTGACGTCGGTACAGAGCTCCCGGAGCGACCGGAGCTCAGTGGGAGGCGGCTCGAAGGCGGGGGGCCGCAGCCCGGGATAGCCGAAGACCTCTCCTCTGACCGGCAGCTGGCAGGGGTGCCCGGGCAGGAACGAGAGGAACGGCACCCGAAGGCCGCGCAGAGCCGCGGTGGCCCCGAATGCGAGCTGGTCGACGAGAACCATGTTCGGCTCGATCGTCTGCACGATGTGCCCGAGTCGGTTCGCAACCACCTCCGGCTCCCAGAGGAGGTCGTTTCGGCGTCGCTCTGCCTGATGCCGCAGGGTCGCGATCATGCCGTCGCGCGTCGCGGCGAAGAACGCGTCCATCTCAACATCTGCGCCCGCCGGCCGCACGCCGCCGTTGCTGCCCGATCCAAGGGTGAGCTCGACGTACTCGTGCGCGTCGGCAGCGATGAGGGGAGCAAGCGTTCGCCCTGTGGCGACGACGACCCTGTTCCCCCGTCCTCGGAGAGCGTCCGCGACCGCGGAGAGCGGGTACCAGTGTGATGCGTAGTCGGGGACGACGACGAGGACGGTCAAGCCGCCACCTCCGCCGGTTCGAGTACGACGTTCCCGTAGAGCTCGGCGAGCGAGGCGGCCATCGACTCGATCGTGTAGCGCGAGCGAACGAGGTTTGCGGTGCGCCTGGCGCGTGGCTCATCCGCGCGGGCGGCGACTGCGCGCCGCAGTGCCTCCCTCACCCGCTCGACCGATGACGTGTCGGCAAGGGACCCCGTCAGCCCCTCCTCGACGTAGGTTGCCGGTCCGCCCGCGTTCGGCGCGACGACGGAGAGGCCGGTGGCCATTGCCTCGAGGAGCGCCACGCCGAACTCCTCCTTCTGACTCGTGCACGCATAGACGCCGTTCGAGGCGATGAGGCTCCCGAGCCCCGATCGGGCTATTCGTAGCACGGTCGCCACCTCATGATTTGCGCGATGGCCGAGCAGTACGAGGCCCTCCCGGGCGCGCGGGAAGCGGGCGCGGACATCCTCGAGCTGCCCGAGAACGATGTTCTCCTCGGGCGTCGGCTGCTCGAGGCTCCCGCCGACGATCACGAGGTTGAGCGAGCGATGGAGCTCGTCGTCGCCGGCCCATGCCTCGAGCAGCAGCGGGAGGCCCTTGACCCGGTGGAGGCGGCCAACGCTGACGAGCAACGGGAGGCCGTGGCGTTGCTCGGGGAGCGCGACGACGCGATCGAGCAGGGCGTTCGCCACCGTGGGTAGACCGTCGTCACGCCCTGCTCCCGCGAGCTCGGAGCTCGCACGATCGATCTCTGCCAGCGAGATTCCCTCTGCGATCTTGTGCACGCTAGAGCGATCGATCCTCGTAAACGGTGTTCCGATCAGCTCGGCAAGGGCTGCACGAGCCCGTGGACGAGGCAACACGACAACCGCTTCCGCTTGCCCGAGGAGATCGGCTACGAGTTGGGCGCGGAGGAGATAGTGCTCGCTCAGCTCGACGGTGGGGAACGTGTCGCGGGTCATCTCCCCCCGCTGCTCGGCCCCTCGGATCACCGAGTGAGGGTCGGGCGCGGCTGTGAACACCACCGGAATCGCGAGGCGCCTGCAGACGCGTGCTGCGGCGAAGGAGCCAGCATCGGCGAATCGCAGGTGGGCAACATCGACACCGCCTAGCTCCAGGAGTACCGTCTCGAGTGCGCGCTCGATCTCCAGCCGATGCTCCCACATGGTCGTTGCGGGAAGAGTTCCCGCCGGGCCGAACGGCACGCGTTCGATGGAGACCCCTGGACTCTGCGCCTCGCTCAACCTCGTGTGGCGCCACCCCGTTTCAGGCTCGGCGAGAGCTCGCGCGAGCGTCACGACCCGGGCGACTGCGGGCGCCGCACCGAGCGCTCGCCCGAGATGCACGAGGAGTGTCGAGATCCCGCCTCCGTCTCCCGCGCCGGCGTTCGTCAACTCTCCGTCCAGCCGTCCTTGCAGGAAGATCTGCGCGATCTGGATTCCAGGTCGGTCGCGAGACGGCCGAGACGAGCGTCCGCGGACGAGGGCTCCGAGGAGTCGGTCGAATGGCTCCCGAGAGCTCATCGAGCTCGTCGCAAGACTGGCGGCGGCCTCGGTTGCGCGAGCTGTTCGGATCGCGAGGAGAGCGCGAGCGCAGGCAAAACGCAGCTCTGGCCCTCCATTAGCCCCTGCACGGAAGAGATCGTCGAGCAGCGTGGGGATCGGCCGAGCCACGAGGCCGCGCGCCACGGCTGCGCGTACTGCGTCGGGTTCGCCGGTCGAGCGAAGCAGTCGCGTCAGGAGTGAGGCAAGCTCGGGGTGGTCGGCCACGGTTGCAGTCTCGACGAGGCGCACGCGGGCATCGTTCGCGACATCGTGATCGATCGCGGCGGCGATCGTCCGCATCACGGCTGGATCGAGCGTGGCCCACTTTTCGACAGTGAGCTGCGCAAGTGTGGCTGCATGGCCGCCATCGACGATGGCTCCCACAATCGCCTCGATTCCTGCCGTGGTGGGATGGCGGTCGGCGAGGGCCCAGACGGCCTGCTCCCGGAGCAAAGGGTCGTCGCTCCGGGCGAAGGCGTGTAATGCGACGTCGAACCGTTCGCCTGCGTGTCGGGCGAGAGGCCGGATCGCCAGGGCGTATGCGAGACGGTCGCCCGATGTGACGAGTGACTGTAGAAACCGGACGTCGCCCGCGTCTCGGGGATCGTCGAGCAGTGTGAAGTGCGCCTGGAGAGCCGCCAGGGGAGTCCCGTTGACGAGAGTGTCGTGGGCGGCGCGTCTGGGCATCGCGATTGGCCCGCTCAGGACCGGGGGTTTCCCCGGCCGAGAGCGGAGCGGA
>JAYTJO010000439.1:0-2173 GCA_043730975.1 Thermoleophilia bacterium
GTCGTCGAGACGGTGACGAGGACGTCTCCCTGGAGGATCCGGTCGAAGTCAGCCGGGCCGGAAACGAGGCGGGCCGGCCCCTCGTACACGCCGGGGCTCGCGGCGAGCCCGCGGAGCATGTCCTCCTCGTGAGCAGCATCGGAGCTGCCGAAAAGCGCTCCAAGGGCGATCCCTGTGGCTCGCATCAGCCGACCTTCCGCCGGGGGCAGCGTCGACGGGTCGGGCGGCGGAGGCGGAGGCGATCCCAAGGTCGCGGGCGCGTCCTTGGCGCTGTGGGAGGCACGGAAGGCCGCGCGGGCCGCGAGCTCCGCGGCGGAGGGGCCTTCGGAGCTCGTGAGCAGCGCGCACATCTCGTCGAACCCCGCGTCCAGGAGGTGCACGGGCTCATGGATACGACCGGCCGCGGCGAGTCGGCGGCCGCCGGCGAGCACCGCACGGCGCATGATCCCCGAGGCCCAGATGTCGCTGTAGACCCCGCGTTCGTCGCGGAGCCGGTAGAGCAGGCGAGCCTCGACGAGTAGGCCGTCGAACTCCTCTTGGTGCTCGGCGGGAACCTTCGCACGGACACCTGCGATGCGCGCTTCGACGTCCGTCGCCTCGACCCCGCCTCCTGCGACCGCGGTGCGGATCGACCGCAGCAGCACGTCGGGCAACTCGAGCGCGGAGGGCTCGGAGATATCGAAACCGTCGAGAAGACGGTTGCCGACGAGATCGAGGTAGGCGTTCACGGCCTCACCGGCAGGACCGGCGAGCGAGCGCAAGGCAGAGATGACCTGCCCGGGATCACCCTCGGAAGCGAGGATGTCCTGCGCGTCTGGGTCCTGCCCGATCGCAGCAATCAGCGTCTCGAGCTCCTCGGAGGCACCAGCAGAAACCGGTGAGGCGCCGCGCATGAGGCCGAGCAACTCGGCGGTCGGCAGTCCCGTCCAGTCACCGACGTGGGCGAGGAAGTCGCCCGTCGGGATCACAGCACTGGCGGTGAACCGCATGTGTTGCGAGATCATCGCAGTGTGGTGCTCGCGACAGCGCGCGATGTAGGCAACGAGTTCCTCGTCGGAAAGAGCGTCGGGATCGACGGACTGGAGCTCGCGGTGCTTCGCGATGGCGTCTGGCTTGCAGGTCTCGTCCCACTCGCGCAGCTGCTCACGCCAGAGCTTTCCGGCGAGCACCTCCTCGGCGCGCTCGAAGCGTTGCGGAATCTCCGCCTCCGGAGCGGGGATCACGAACTTATAGGCCATGCCGTTGACGTACTCCATACCCAGTCCGCCGATCAGCATCCCGTAGAAGCTTGCAAAGTCTGCGGTGCCGCGGGCGAACGCCGGGGGGTGCATTTCCGCCCAGTAGCGGGTCACCGGCCGCGGGAAGTGGACGGGGTCGAGCTCGTAGAACCCGGGTCCCGGGGGCTCGAAGCGCAACTCCATGGCTGCTACGTCACTGGACATCGGCGCTCCTTTCTCAGACGGGTAAGTGCAGGAGACAGCGATCAGCTGCCGAGGGGATGATTATGCACCCTTCCAGGGACCCGCACCAGACGCGTCCGGGACGACTCCAACGAGAACTCGGACTGATACCGCTGCCACGGTGGGCCGCGTGCCCACGCGCGGCCCGCGTGAGGCGAACGGCACGTCAGGAGGAATGGGAACGTGAGCGGCGTCGCCGCGGTCCGTCATGCAATTGACCTCGCGTAGGGCAGACCGGGCACCCGCGATTTCTAAGCCGCGCCGCGCTACGCTCCTCCGAGAGCCCCCGTAGCTCAGTGGATAGAGCAGTGGTTTCCTAAACCGCGTGCGCAAGTTCGATTCTTGCCGGGGGCACTGGCCGCAAACCGCTTGAAAAGGTCGCACGCGAACGCAGTCGCTCTCGCTTCAATCGGCAGATGAGCTGAGGTTCTCTCGGACGAGCCGGGCGAGACGGCTGACCCCTTCGACCTGGTCGTCGTCGGTTCCGTGGAAGACGACGATCTCGACGAGGATCCGGTCGAGCCGCAGCAGCGCCCAGGTGAACGAGGAGTCGGCTTCGGCGTCCAGGACGAACCCGCGACCCTCGTCCGCCAGGTCCGCCACGTCGAACTCGGAGCGATCCGCATCGGGTTGAAGCGCGCGGCCCCGCCTCATTCCTCCGAGAATGACACCCGAGACGGCCTGAGCGTCCGCCGGCGTGTCATAGAGGGCCA
>JAYTJO010000440.1:0-3567 GCA_043730975.1 Thermoleophilia bacterium
CTGGAGCGGTGGTTCGAGCGCGATGGTCTCGTCTACAATCCGCCACCCGAAGTCGTGCCGAACTCCCGCGCGGCCCTTCGTCTCACGGAGCTCGCGCGGGCGCAGGGAAAGCATGCAGTGACGCACGACCGACTCATGCTGGCCTACTGGGAACAGGCACTGAACATCGGGGATCCGGACGTCCTGCGCTCGCTCGCCGCAGAGCTCGGCCTCGACGACGCCGACGACGCCATCGAAGGAGACCTCTATGGTTCGGAGGTCACGTTGGCGACCACCCGGGCGCACGACGCCGGCATTAACGCGATCCCGGCATTCCTGCTCGACCGTAGGCTGATCGTGCTCGGCGCGCAGGCCGACGAGGTGTTCGAGCGGGCGTTCGCACAGCTCGACCCGTCGTCGGCAGAAGCTCCCACGGCTCCGTAGGCCGCCCATACGGCAGGCGCCTCCGCCAGGTAGCCGCAGCGGGTGCCGTGTCTCATAGAGTTGCCTCTCGGTCTCGGCCACCAACGACGAGGAGGGTGTATGTCCACGGAACGCTTCGAGGCAGGGCTCACGGTCAGGCGCGAGGTGCTGGGCGCCGAGTACGTCGAGCGGGCGCTCGCCGGCGCCGACAGCTTCAACAGGGACTTCCAGGAGCTCGCGACCGAGTTCTGCTGGGGTGGGACGTGGGCGCGCGGCGTGCTCGACCGCAAGACCCGCAGCATTCTGAACCTCGGCATGCTGTCGGCGCTGAACCGACCGGAGGAGTTCAAGCTCCACTTCCGGGGGGCGCTGACGAACGGCTGCACGCTCGACGAGCTGAGAGAGGTACTGCTCCAGATCGCCGTCTACTGTGGCATCCCGGCGGGAGTGGAGGCGTTCCGCCTGGCGCGCGAGGTGCTGCGGGAGCTCGGGATCGAGCCCGACGAGACGGCATGAGCGCCCCCCGGGCGTACGGGTTCGTCGGCCTGGGCAAGATGGGCGGTCCGATGGCGGCGAACCTCGCTCGCTCCGGCGCAGACCTCGTCGTCTTCGACAGCGCCGGGAGCGCCGCCCGGGCGCCGGACGGAGCGCGCATCGCGGGCTCCGTGGCAGAGGTCGCCGCCGCGTCGGAGACGATCTTCCTCAGCCTCCCCGATGGGCCGGCTGTGCTGGAGGTGCTCGGGGAGGTGGTGGCCGCCGCCGACCGTGTCACGCGCACGGTGATCGACCTGTCGACCGTTGGGATCGACGCGGCGCACGCGGCCTTCGAGCGGGCGGGCGGCGGGGGCCTCGCCTACGTCGACGCGCCTGTCTCGGGCGGACGCAGCGGTGCTGTCGCGGGCACGATCACCGTCATGTGGGCCGGTCCTGCCGAGCTCCTCGAGCTGCACCGCGACGCCCTCGATGTGATGTCGAAGAACGTCTTCCACGTCGGCACGCAGGCGGGGCAGGGCCAGGCACTCAAGCTGCTCAACAACTTCCTCTCCGCCACCGCCACCGCGGCCACCGCCGAGGCGTTGCTGTTCGGGCTCACCCAGGGGCTCGAGCTGAAGACGATGCTCGACGTCGTCAACGTCTCGACCGGGCGCAGTCACGCGTCCGCGGACAAGTACGTCAACCGCGTGCTCACCGGCACGTTCGACTCGGGCTTCGCCACGAGCCTGATGGCGAAGGACGTCCGCCTGTTCGTCGAGGCGGCCGCCGCTGCGGGCTCCCCGAACGATCTCGGCACGACCGTGCGGGCGTTGTGGGACGCGATGGAGGCAGACGCGCCGGACGGCGATCACACGGAGGTCTATACGTTTCTCCGAGACTCGAAAGGACATGACAGATGAGCTCGTCTTGCTGGAGCACGATCCGCCCGCGAGTGATCGCACTCGACTTTGGGATCGCTGGACGAGCTCTGACGGCGAGCCCGTGAAGAGCGCGCTCTTCGAGCCGATTCGCCTGCGTGAGCTGACGCTCGAGAACCGAATCGTCGTCTCGCCGATGTGCCAGTACTCGGCGGTCGACGGCAGCGCAGGCGACTGGCACGTGATTCACCTCGGCCACCTCGCCCTCGGCGGTGCAGGGCTTCTGATCCTGGAGGCGACCGCCGTCGATCCCGTCGGCCGGATCACGCCCGACTGCCTCGGTCTCTGGAGCGACGCCAACGAGTCAGCGCTGCGCGGCGTGCTCGACATCGTGCGCCGACACTCGCCCATGCCCCTGGCCATCCAGCTCGCCCACGCCGGCCGCAAGGCGTCGAGCCGCCGGCCGTGGGACGGCGGCGGCCAGCTCACCGTTGCCGAGGGAGCATGGGAGGCGGTGGCGCCCTCGGCGGTGCCACACGCAGATGGCGAACGTGCTCCGCGCGCTCTCTCCATCGACGATCTTCGCCACGTCGTTACCGCATTTGTCAGCGCCTCTGAACGAGCGCAGCGCCTCGGGTTCGAGGCGATCGAGATTCACGCCGCCCATGGCTATTTGCTGCATCAGTTTCTCTCTCCGATCGCGAACCACAGGGACGACGCATACGGGGGCTCGCTGGAGCGCAGGATGCGCTTTCCGCTCGAGGTGGTCGCAGCCGTCCGCGAGGCCTGGCCTGCCGACCGTCCGCTTGGGGTCCGCGTCTCGGCGACCGACTGGGTCGACGGCGGCTGGGAGATCGACCAGACGCTCGTGTTCGCCGAGGAGTTGCGGCGGCTGGGGGTCGACTGGATCGACGCGTCCAGCGGCGGCATCTCGCCGCTCCAGTCCGTTGCGGTCGGCCCCGGCTACCAGGTGCGGCTAGCCGCGGCGATCAGGTCGTCGAGCGGCATTCCGACAATCGCCGTCGGGCTCATCACGGAGCCGCTTCAGGCGGAGGAGATCGTGGCCTCCGGGCAGGCGGACATGGTCGCACTGGCGCGGGGCATGCTCTCCGACTCGCGCTGGGCCTGGCATGCGGCGGCCGAGCTCGGGGCGACGGCGTACGCTCCAGCTCAGTATCTGCGCGCTGCTCCCACGCCCTCCCCAGGCGGTCACCGCCCGCTCTGAGAACGTCCTTCGGATCTGAGGGGCGGCGAGAAGACGATGGGCAAGGACGACTTCTCGCAGATCCCGAACGGCGGCCCGGGCCTCGAGGATCGCCTCGTGATGATCCACGAGTTCGGCGTCCGCTCCGGGCGAATCACGCTCAATCGGATGGTAGAGCTCCTCGCGACGAGCCCCGCGAAGCTCTTCGGTCTCTACCCGCGCAAGGGAACGATCGCCCCCGGCTCCGACGCTGACATCGTGATCTTCGACCCGAACCGCAAGAAGACGATCACCGCGGCCGGCCAGCACTCGAAGTCGGACTACAACCTGTACGAGGGCATCGAGGTGACGGGCGACGTGGACGTGACCCTCGTCCGAGGCACGATCGTCGTGCAGGACGGCGAGCTGAAGGTCGAGCCGGGCTTCGGACAGTTCGTCAAACGCGCCCGGTTCGGCGATCAGCTGCAGTAGCCGCCCGGCCGGCGGCTGCGCGCTCAGCCCTCAAGCCTAAGTTCCACGTCTCTCTCGGTGACCACCTCGGGGAGCCGGTCGTACCCCACCCAGGTGCTGTCGTCGAGCTGTGTGAGGAGCTCGTCCTTCTCGACCCGC
>JAYTJO010000441.1:0-1621 GCA_043730975.1 Thermoleophilia bacterium
GCGCTCCCGCAGCAGTCCTTCGATCCGGTCGATGACCTCGTCCAGGCTCAGCATCGTCGTGTCGACCTCGATCGCATCGTCGGCCCGATGCGTGTTGTCCGCATCCCGTTCGTCCCGGCGGCGCATGTCGTCGGCCGTCATGTCCACCGTGATGCCATCTCTCTCCGCGTGGCGGCGCTCGGCGCGCACCCTCGGGTCGGCGACGAGCCAGATCTTGAGCTCGGCATGCGGAGCGACGACGACGCCGATGTCACGCCCCTCGATCACGGAGTCTCCCTGCTCGCCGAGGGCACGTTGGCGCTCACGCATTACCTCACGAACCTCGGGATGACGGGCGACGATCGGCACCGAGGAATCGATCACAGGCTCCCTGATCTTGGTCGTCACATCGTGGCCGGCGATCGACACACCTTCTCCTCCGTCGAACTCGATTGGATTCTCTCGCGCGAGCTCCGAGAGGGAGGTCACGTCGTCGAGGGCGATTCCCTGACGGAGCGCGAGCCAGGTCAGCGCCCGGTACATGGCGCCGGTGTCGAGATAGCGGAAGCCGAGCCGCGCCGAGAGCGCGCGAGCAACCGAGCTCTTGCCGGCCCCGGCAGGGCCATCGATTGCCACGATCATCTCTGCCTGAGGCAGAAATGATAGATGGATAGAAGAACGATCAATTCACTTGCCCTTTTGAGGTTTCTGCGAGATGTGTGAGGAGCTCGAAGAAGCCCGGGAAGCTTACCGCTACGCACCCGGCATCCTCGATCTCAACGCCATCCGCTGACGCCAGAGCGGCGATGGCGCCGAGCATCGCGATCCGGTGATCGCCCCGGCTCTCGATCTTGCCGCCCCGCGGGCGCGTGGGCACGCCGCGAATCCTGAAGCCATCCTCGGTCGCGATCACATGCTGACCGAGCGACCGCAGCGCATCGACCGTCGCCTCGACGCGGTCCGATTCCTTCGCGCGAAGCTCCTCGGCGCCACGGACGCGGCTATTGCCATGGGCGCACGACGCAGCGAGGGCGAAGAGCGGCAGCTCGTCGATCGCGAGCGGCACTTCCGGGCCGAGAACGGTGGTCGCGACGAGCTCGGCCGAGCGCACGTCGAGGTCGCCTGCCGGCTCACCGCCGATGCGGCGCCGGTTGTAGACCGTGACGCGTGCACCCATCCGCTCCAGGATGGTCAGAAGGCCGGTGCGTCGAGGATTGAGGTTGACGCCGTGGATGTGGAGCTCCGAGCCGGGAACGAGCGTCGCAGCGATGATGAACGGCGCTGCGGAGGAAAAGTCACCGGGAACCTCGATCTCGCCCAGTTCGAGACGCTCCGCAGGCTGAACCGTGACGCTCTTCTCACGCCTCGTGATGGTGACTCCGGCCGCCTCGAGCATCAGCTCCGTGTGATCCCGCGTTGGCGACGGCTCGACCACGGTCGTCTCGCCCGTTGCGTAGAGCCCCGCGAGCAGAATCGCCGACTTGACCTGGGCGCTCGCGACGGGCAGCTCGTAGGTGATCGAGCGCAGCGGCCGGGCGTCGATACCGAGCGGCAGGTGACCGTCATCTGTCTCGATGCCTGCGCCCATCCGCGCGAGCGGCTCGGTGACGCGCTTCATCGGCCGGGCGCTGAGCGATGCGTC
>JAYTJO010000442.1:0-11165 GCA_043730975.1 Thermoleophilia bacterium
CGGTGGGTTGCTGGCGGTGTCGGTGGCGCTGGGCGCCTTGCGGGCCTTCCAGATGCCGGCATTCCGGCAACTCCGAACGGTCGCGGCGTCGCAGCCGCCTGGGCCGCAGCCGCCGACGAGGACGAGGCGAACCCGGAGCCGATCGGACTGCTGGTCATCTCCGGCGACGGGGCCGCAGCCGATCCTGCAGTGCGGGCGCTCGCCGAGCGGGCCGAGCACGTGATCGCGATCACGATGTTCCACGATCTTGCCGTCGGGTGGGCCGACCTCGTCCTTCCCGCGACGAGCTCGCTCGAGAGCGACGGAACGCTCCTGAATCTCGAAGGACGGCTGCAGCGACTCCGGCGCGCCGTCATCGCTCCCGTTCCCGACGAGCTGGCCTGGCTCTCGCAGCTCGCCGGTCGGTTCGACGTCGAGCTTTCGCCTCACGCGGTCGTCGTCTTCGACGAGCTCTCGGCGCTCGCATTTGGTGGTGTCGGCGGCTCCGAGCTGAACGGTACGGCCGCCCTGCCCGCGCGGACACCGTACGAGGCGCCCGCGCCCGCTGCCGAGGTGAAGTCCGTAGCGCCCGCGAAACCCGCCGACGGGCACTTCGTCGGCGAGCTCCGGCTCCTCCGCTACCGGCCGCTCTTCTCCGGCCCGTTCGTGGAGCGGGTCGGTGAGCTGGCATTCCAGAGGCCCGCCGCCGAGCTCGAACTGTCCACGGACGATGCGACCCGGCGGTCGATCACGACCGGCGATCACGTCGTCGTCAGATCGAACGGCACCTCCGTCGAGCTCCGGGCACGTATCAACCGCCGTCTCGTCGCAGGTGTGGCGCGCGTGGCCGACGAGCACGCCGCAGACCTGCACCTGATGGTGGAGGTCGTGAAGTCGTGAGCGAACTGGTGCACTCGACGTCGAACCCACAGGACAGGCCGAACCCGGGAGACAGGCTGAAGCCTGTCACCGACGAGCGAGAGTCACCGCCGTGATGCTTCCCAACCTGATCCTGTCGTCCGGTGCAAACGGCGAGCCGTGGTGGATCGCGGTCGTCAAGGCGTTCATCGTGATCAACCTCGTCCTCGTCACGTTTGCCTACCTGACGCTCGCCGAGCGAAAGATCATGGGACGGATGCAGCTGCGGTACGGCCCGAATCGGGCCGGCCCATACGGCCTGCTCCAGCCGATCGCGGATCTCGTCAAGCTGATCCGCAAGGAGAGCTTCTTCCCGGCGGCAGCGATCGACGTGCTCTACATCTCTGCGCCGTTCCTTGCCGCGTTCACGGCTCTCTGCACCTTCTCCGTGATTCCCTACGGCCCCGGCTGGGAGGTCGGTGGCTACCAGATCAACGGCTATGTCGCCGACTTGCCAATCGCCCTCCTGCTGATCTTCGCGATCGGCTCGCTCGGGATCTACGGCTTCATTCTCGGCGGCTGGGCATCCGACTCGAAGTACGCACTCCTCGGTTCGATGCGCACGTGCGCACAGCTCGTGTCGTACGAGGTCGCCCTCGCCCTGAGCGTGCTCGGCGTGATCATGATGTCGCGCTCACTTTCGCTCGTGGACATCGTCGAGGCCCAGGCGGGCTCGACGTGGTACATCGTCCCGCAGTTCGTCGGCTTCGTCGTGTTCCTCGTGGCCGGCACCGCCGAGACGGCCCGCGCGCCCTTCGACCTGCCCGAAGCCGAGCAGGAGCTCGTTGCCGGGTACCACACCGAGTACGGCGGGATGCGGTTCGGCCTCTTCTCGATGTCCGAGTACATCAACCTGATCACGCTCTCGGCGCTCTGCGTGACACTCTTCATCGGCGGCTGGCACGGGCCATGGTTCCCGGGGCCGATCTGGTTCCTGATCAAGCTGTTCGTCCTGCTCTTCCTCTTCATCTGGGTGCGCACGACGGTGCCCCGACTCCGCTACGACCAGCTAATGCGCTTCGGCTGGAAGGTGCTACTCCCCGTCGCAACGCTCAACGCCGTGATCACGGCGATCCTGGTGGTGGCGATCTAATGCGGTCACGAGCAACGTTCCGCCGGTTCGCCCCAGAGGTCGGCTCTTGCCATGACCTATCTCGGGAGAGGCTGCGCCATCTCCCCTATGGGGTTACGGGATCGGCGAAACGGGGTGGCCGGCGATGAGCCCGCAGCCGTTCGGCACCCTAAAGGGGTTCGGCGTCACGTTCCGGCAGATCTTCCGGAAGCCGATCACGCAGCAGTACCCGGAATTCAAGCGGGCGGTGTACCCGCGATTCCGCGGCCGCCACATGCTGCATCGACACGAGAACGGCCTCGAGAAGTGCGTCGGCTGCTCGCTGTGCGCCGCAGCGTGCCCGTCCGACTGCATCCGCGTCGTCGCCGACGAGAACACGGCAGAGAACCGCGTCTCGGCCGGGGAGCGCTACGCGCGCATCTACGAGATCAACATGAGCCGCTGCATCTTCTGCGGGTACTGCGAGCTCGCCTGCCCGTTCGACGCGATCACGCTCGGAAACCAGTTCGAGATCTCCGAGTACTCGCGCGACGACCTGATCTACACGAAGGACATGCTCCTCACCGAGCCGATCAAGCGGGTGCCCGTGCAGGACGCTGACCTCTTCGACACCCCGATCCCCGCGTACAAGAGCTCGTCCTGATGGAAGACGTCCTTGTCTGGTTGATCTGGATCGTGGCCGCGCTGGCCTGCGTCGGGAGCGGCGTCGCCGTGATCAGCTTCACGAACCCTTTCTACTCGGCCCTCGCGCTGATCGGCAACCTCGCCTCGCTCGCGGTGCTATTCCTGCTCGCCTCGGCCGAGTTCGTTGCCGCCGCACAGATCCTCGTCTACGCCGGCGCAGTGATGGTGATGTTCCTGTTCGTGATCGCGTACCTCGGTGGACGAGCCGATGCGCCCTGGGCCGGCGGCCCACAATGGCTTCAACTCGGAGCGTTCGTCGTCGGAGCGGCGATCATGATCGAGGTCATCGTCGCGCTCGTGACCAAGGCTGACGGCGGCCTCGCAGACAGCGCCGAGATCGCGCGCTCGTTCGGGAGCCCCGCCGAGATCGGCCAGCTCTTCCTCACCGACCACCTCCTCGCCTTCGAGATCACGTCGATCGTGCTGCTCATCGCAGCGGTCGGCGGCGTCGTGCTCGGGATGAAGACCCAGGCGGAGGACGAGGCCTAGTGCGCCACCCGGGGAACACGGCACAGCTCAGCCGGCTGCAAACGCCTCGCAGCGCTTCGTCCTCGCTCGCCCCGGTACAACCCGGTATCGAGACTCCCTGCGTCCTCGCGCTGCTCGGTTTTCGCTCGCCCGAGCAGCACCCTATTCCCCGGACGGCGCACTAGTGGGCCCGGGGACGAACTGGTACATCGCGGTCGCCGCCGTTCTGTTCGGAATCGGAACGACCGGCGTGATTCTGCGCCGGAGCCCGCTGATCGTGCTCCTCTCGCTCGAGATCATGCTCAACGCCTCGAACCTGGCCCTCGTCGGCTTCTCACGCCACTTCGGCTCCGTCGACGGTCAGATCTTTGCGATCTGCGTGATGGCGGTCGCCGCCGCCGAGGTCGTCGTCGGCCTCGGCCTCATCGTGGCGTTCACGCGACGGAACATGCAGCTCGACGTCGACTCGGTCACGGAGCTCCGCGGATGATCGCTGGCGCCTGGCTCTGCCTGCTCGCGCCCCTTGCCGGCGCGCTCGCGATCACGCTCGCGGGCACACACATCTCGCGCTCCAAGGCTGCGTGGATCTCGACAGGATCGGTGTTCGTCGGCTTCGCCGGCGCGCTCGTTGCGTTCATCCAGGTTGCAGGCGAGAGCCCCGACGAGCGCTCGCACCTCTCGACAGCCTATACGTGGCTCGGGATCGGTCAGTTCGAGGTCCCGATGCAGATCCTCGTCGATCCCGTCTCGCTCGTGATGATGATGATCATCACCGGCGTCGGTGGCCTGATCGTCTGGTACTCGGTCGGATACATGAAGGGCGAGGACGAGGAGCGGCGCTACTTCGCATACATGGCGTTCTTCGTCTTCTCGATGCTCATGCTCGTGATGGGCGGCAACCTGCTGCTGCTGCTCGTCGGCTGGGGCCTCGTCGGGCTTGCCTCCTACCTTCTGATCGGCTTCTACCACGATCGTCCCGAGGCGATCGCGGCGGCCAAGAAGGCCTTCATCATGAACGCGATCGGCGACGCGGCGATGGCGCTCGGCTTCTTCCTGCTGATCTCGAAGACCGGCACGCTCGACTTCTCGGCGAACTTCGAGGCCGCCTCGAGCGGCGCCCTCTCGTCGGGCACGCTGAACCTCGTCGCCCTCGGCCTCCTGGTTGGCGCGATCGCGAAGTCGGCGCAGCTGCCGCTGCACACCTGGCTCCCGGACGCGATGGAGGGCCCGACGCCCGTCTCCGCCCTGATCCACGCGGCGACAATGGTGACAGCAGGCGTCTACCTGATCGTCCGCACCCACGAGATCTTCGAGGCCGCCCCGAACGTCCAGCACCTGGCGGCAATCATCGGAGGCGTGACGATCGTCGTCGCCGGCGTGATCGCCCTCGTGCAGTGGGACATCAAGCGCGTGATCGCCTACTCGACGATGTCGCAGATCGGCTACATGTTCCTCGCTGCGGGAATCGGCTCGTACGGCTACGCAATGTTCCACCTCTTCACGCACGCGTTTTTCAAGGCGCTGCTCTTCCTCGCGGCCGGTGTGATCATCCACCATCTCGCCGGCGAGCAGGACGTGCGGAAGATGGGTGGCCTGAAGAAGTTCATGCCATACACCCACGCGGTCTTCCTCATCGGCGCCCTCGCTCTCGCCGGGATCCCACCCTTCTCGGGCTTCTGGTCGAAGGACGGAATCATCGCGGCAGCTCTGGCAGACGGCGGCGTGCTGGGAGTCACGCTCGCCACGCTCGCACTCGTCGGCGCGCTGCTCACCGGCGCCTACACCTTCAGGCTCTATTACCTGGTCTTCCATGGCGAGCCCTCCGAGATCGTGCTCGAGCACGCAGGTGGCCACGGCGAGGGTCATGCGCACGGAGCAGAGAGCGCGGCCGGGCACGACGAGCACGCGCACGGCGAGGGCCCCCTGTCGATGCTCATTCCCGTCGGTGTCCTCGCAGTCTTCTCGACGATCGCAGGGCTCCTCGTCATCCCGGGCCTCTGGGAGCCGTTCCTGCACTGGATCGACAGCGTTGCCGAGCCAATTGTCGTGTCCACGGTCGCCGGGGACTACGCGACGAGCGCGATCGCAGTGCTGCTCGCGGGAATCGGGATCTGGCTCGCACGAGACGCATTCCGCGCAGGCCGTGAGCTCGTTGCCGAGGGCGGTCTCCGGAAGCTGCTCGAGCACAAGCTCTACTTCGACGAGCTCTACGAGGCGCTGTTCTCGCGCCCGTCCCAGCTCATCGCAAACCTTCTCCGCGAGAAGGTCGAGGAGCCCATCATCCAGGGCTCGCTTGGTGAGATCGGGGACGGTGTTCGGGGGGCCGGCAGCGGCACCGCGAGACTCCAGACCGGACTCCTGCGCTCGTACGCACTCGTGATCGCGATCTCCGTCGTCGTCCTCGTCGTCGTCTTCATGGCGGTCCGCTGATGCTGACGAACCTGCTCATCCTGCTCCCCCTTCTCGGCGCGCTCGTCGTCTGGGTAGCCCCGCTTCCACGCGAGGCGACCGCAGCGCTCGCCGTGCTCATCGCGCTCGCGGAGGTCGCCGTGTGGATCGTCATGGTGGCCGGATTCGACTTCGCATCACCGGTCCTCCAGGACGCCGCGCAGCGCGACTGGTTCGGTGACCTCGGCGTCACCTACCACGTCGGCTTCTACGGGTTCTCGCTCTGGCTTGCCGGCCTGACCGTTGTCGTCGGCGCTGCCGCTGTCGGCTTCGGCGCCTGGGTCGGGCGCGATCGCGCCCGAGCGTACTTCGGGCTCGTGCTGTTCCTGATCGGCGCCGTCGTCGGCGTCTTCTCCTCGCAGGATCTTCTCCTCTTCTACGTCTTCTTCGAGATGATGTTGATCCCGATCTACATCCTGATCGGCGTCTGGGGTGGCCCCAAGCGTGTGTCCGCCACGATCACGTTCGTGATCTACACGATGGCCGGCTCACTGCTGATGCTGGCCTCGATCGTCGCGTTCGGGCTCTCCCAGGGGACATTTAGCCTGATCGACTCCGGCGTAAGCTCGAACGACTGGGTCTTCCTCGGCTTCCTCATTGCCTTCGCGGTCAAGGCTCCACTCCTGCCGTTCCACGGCTGGTTACGCACGGCGTACACGGAGGCACCGCCCGAGATAGCCGCGCTCCTCTCCGGTGTGGTCTCCAAGACTGCGGTGTACGGCCTTCTCTGGATCGTGCTGCGCCATTTCCCGGGTCCCCTCGACGACTGGAGCACCGTCGTTCTCATCCTCGCGGCAGCCGGTCTCGTTTACGGGTCACTGCTCGCCTTCCGCCAGCCCGATATCCGTGGCGTGATCGCGTACTCCTCGATGGGTCAGATGAGCCTGATCGTGCTCGGGATCTTCGCCGCCAATGACCTGGGGGTCGGCGGCGCCATTCTCCACTCCGTCAGCCACGGTCTCGTCTCGGCAGCGATGTTCCTCCTTGCTGCCATGGTGATCGAGAGGACAGGTACCGACCGCTTCGCCGATCTCGGCGGCATGGCGAAGGGCCGTCCCGTCCTTGCGACGGCCGTGATGGTCGTCGGCATGCTCACCCTCGCAGTCCCCGGCTCATCGAACTTCGCGGGCGAGTTCGCGGTTCTCGCCGGGGTCTTCTATCGGGGCTGGGGCTACGCCGCGATAGGAGCGGCCGCGATCGTCCTGACAGCGATGTACACGCTCAGACTGATCTCCGGCATCCTGCACCGTGCCAAGGGCGATGCCGTTCGTGAGGAGTCGCTCGATCTCCGCTTCGGCGAGCTCGCGCTCGTTATCCCGCTCGTGGCCATCCTCCTCGCGCTGTCCGTCTGGCCGTCGGCGATCACGGAGCACTCGTTCCCGAGCGCCCCGCCGGTCGAGGAGGCGAGCGAATGATCATCGGCGCATCGATCGAGACCCCCACCGTCGACTGGCTCGCGCTCTCGCCGACGCTGGCGTTGCTGGCTGCGGCGGCGGTCTGCCTGCTCGGCGCGGTGCTGGTGCCGTTGGCTGGCCGAAGGGCGTTCTCTGCGACGATTGCCGGCGCCGGATTCATCGTCGCGCTGGTGCTTGCCGCCGTTGTCTTCGACAGCTCTCCCGAGCAGGAGCTCCTGATCGCAGAGTCGATGACACGCGACCGTCTCGCTGCACTGGCCCAGATCCTGATCGCGGGGTTCGGCATCCTCGCGGTGCTCATCTCCTTCGGCGATCGCCGCCGCGACCACGTCGGCGAGTACTACGCGCTCCTCGCGGCCGCAGGTGGCGGGATGGTCTTCTTCGTCTCTGCCGGCAACCTGATGACGATGTTCCTTGGCCTCGAGTGGTTCTCGATCGCGCTCTACATCCTCGTCGCGCTCGATACCCACCGCAAGGAGTCTCTCGAAGCCGGGCTCAAGTACCTAATCGTCGGCAGCTTCGGATCGGCATTCCTCCTCTTCGGCTGCGCGCTCACCTACGGCGCCACGGGAGAGCTCGGCTTCAACGCGATCAGGGACGCAACGGGCGCCGACGACCCTCTCTTCGTCGCGGGGATGGCGATGATCATCGCGGGGCTCGCCTTCAAGGCGTCGGCCGCGCCGTTCCACATGTGGACGCCCGACGTGTACGAGGGAGCGCCGACACCGGTGACCGCATTCATGTCGGCTGCGACCAAGGCCGCAGCGCTCGTCGTGACCCTCCGCATCCTCGTGACCGCGTTCCCAGAGCAGGCCGAGATCTGGACGATCGCGATCGCCGTCCTCGCGGTCGCCTCTCTCGTCGTCGGCAACCTGGCAGCGCTCGCCCAAACGAGCGTGAAGCGACTGCTCGCGTACTCGTCGGTCTCACAGGCCGGCTTCATGCTGATCGCGATCGCCGCGAACAACGATCTCGGAGGAAAGGCGCTCCTCTACTACCTGATTCCGTACGGCGCAGCGTCCGCCGGGGCGTTTGCGGTCGTCGCGGCGCGGGAGCGGGAGCTCGGCCGCGAGGTCACGCTTGCCACGCTCGAGGGCTGGGGGTGGGAGCGGCCCTTCTACGGTGCGGCGATGTGGGTGTTCATGCTCGGCTTTGCAGGCTTCCCGCTCACCGGGGGAATGGTCGGCAAGTTCTACGTCTTCAGCGCCGCGTACGAGGCGGGATGGTGGTGGCTGATCGTGATCGGCGTCATCGCCACGGCCGTCAGCGTCTACTACTACCTCGCGGTCGTGCGCGCGATGTACATGCGCCCGTCATCGGCCCGCGCCGACCTCGTCGTCGCAGGCGGCTCGCCGCCTGCCGACCCTGGCCTCGAGATCGCAATCGGCGCCGCGATCGCAGTCACGATCGGCTCCTTCTTCTTCGTGCAGCCGTTGATCGACCTGGCCGGCAAAGCCGTTCTCTCGCTGCCGTTCTGAGCGGTCGCTCCCCGTTGGGGCGAAACTGGCCCAGACACGTCACAACGTTGGACGTACGCTAGGGTCGGTGCTCCGCCGAGCTCGACACCCGCAGATTCCTTCAGCCGCCTCATTCGCCGACTGGCTGCCTGAGAGCGAATTTGGTCGCACGCTCCGGGCAGCCGGTCATCTACGCTGGCCAGGTGATCTCGCTCACCTGGCTCGGACACGCAGCCTTCCGCTTCGACCTGCCATCCGGAGACAGGGTCTATGTCGACCCGTTCCTGACGGGCAATCCGTCTTGCCCTGCATCAGAGCTCGAGCCGGAGCGGGTCGACGCGATTCTCGTCACTTCGCGGGCGACACGAACGCCTTTGGTGATATGGCGCTGATCCGGCGGATCTACACCCCGGACGTCGCCGTGCTTCCGATCGGAGACCATTTCACCATGGGCCCCCGTGAAGCGGCGGTTGCCGCGGAGCTCGTCGGAGCGAAGCGCGTGATCCCGAGTCACTACGGCACCTTCTCGCTGCTGACCGGAACGCCGGAGGCGATGCGCGACCTCCTGCCTGAGGGGATCGAGCTCGTTGACCCTGCCCCCGGCGAAACGGTTGTCCTGTGACAGTGCGGGAGCGGTGGTTCGGATCGACGGGCCGCAAGGTTCCTGCGATTGTGTTGGCAGGGACGATCGACCTGTCCGGCGCGGTAGAGCTTGAAGGGGTCGCCGACGAAGCGGCACTGCAGGCAGCTCACGCCGCCGGAACCCCCGTGGTCGTCCGTGCGAGCTCGGTAGGCGAGGTTGCGGTCGCTCTCGCTCGGCCCGAGGTCTCATGCGTGCTCGTCACGGATGAAGAGTTGCTGACCGTCGACCTCGCCGATCACACGTACGGGTAGATGTCCGTCGGCCCACAAAGCCCTGAGCCGGAGCGCTTTCGCGTTCTCCGACTCGACGAGGTCGATGGCTATGCGGACGAGGGCCGCCCGCGCTGGCACATGATTCGCACGATGCTCGGGATCGAGTCGTTCGGGATCAACGCGTGGCGCGCGACCGCGGCCGGTCAGGAGATCATCGGGGAGCATGACGAACTGGGGGAGGGAGCCGGCGGACACGAGGAGCTGTACCTCGTGCTCGGCGGACGCGCAACCTTCACGATCGACGGTGAGCGAATCGCTGCACCGGCCGGATCGCTCGTCTACCTCAGGGATCCCGGAGCCCGGCGAAGCGCCGTCGCGGACGAGGCGGCGACGACGATCCTCGTCATCGGCGGGCGACCAGGAAGCGCCTTTACCATCTCACCCTGGGAACGCTCCGCCGAGGCGCTCCGATTCTGGACGACAGGCGAATGGGATCGCGCGATCGACGTCCTCTCGGTGCAGCTGGCCGAGGATCCGGGGAACGCAAACGTGCTCTACAACCTCGCGTGCGCCGAGTGCCGTGGCGGGAGGCCAGAGGCTGCGTTGAAGCATCTCGTGGAGGCCGTTGAGCTCGATCCGCGTTTCCGGAAGAACGCGCACGGCGATCCCGACCTCGCTGCGATTCGGGAAGACTATCGCTTCCCCGACGCTCCGGTCTAGACCATTAGTCGTCTACGCGTCTCCGGGTAGCCGGAGTCCCGCTGCCAGCTCGCGGAGGCCGGGCACCGGATCGAACTCGGGGCGCGCCACGAGGAGAACCGCGCCATGCTCCGGACCGGCGAGAGCCCCGACGAGGAGCTCGAGGCCGACCGCGAGGGCGAACGCTTTGTGAGCGCTTGCACCACCGAACGGCACGAGCTCCTCGGGCGAGGCGAGCCCCGCGAGCACGTCACCGTGAGTCACCGCCCCCATCGACACATCGACGACGATCGGTGGCCCCGCGCTCGAGGGGATGGCAATCGCGAGGGGGTTCGTGCCGGTGAGCGGAGTCGACCCATCAGGATGGGCGAGTCGCGGAGGAGAGGTGGCCGTGAGGAGAGCGATCAGACCGGCCCTCTCCGCCAGCATCCGCACCCAGTACCCGAGCGAGCCGGTCGGGAAGCAGCGAGTTGCAACCGCAAGCTTGACCGACGCCGGAGGTGAGGCGATGAGGTCGTCGCAGATCGCCTGGAGCGTGAGATACCCAAGTGCTCCCGCGCCGTCCCAGCGGTCGAGTCCCGGGAGGGCATCCGTCTTCGCGGGATGACCGTCCCGGTCGAACGGCTGCTCCTCGAGCCAGGCGATGCGGGAATAGCCATGGCCCCGCTTGCCTCGCCGTTCGGCATCGTCGAAATGCGCGAAGAGCACGTCGGCCGCGGCGCCGTCCAGTCCCAGCATCCCGAGTCGCTCTTGTGCCTCCGTCGGGGTAGTGGGGGCATCGCTCATGCGAGTGAGCGTATCCCCCACGTGGTGGGAACGTTCACAAAACGCTTACTGCCGGAGGCCCCTGAAGCGGCTGAACCTCGTCAGGATACGGTCAGAACACGACATCAACGGGAGGATTCACCCCATGCGCCGCACCCTCACCATCGCGCTCGGCTCCGCCGCCGCGCTCACCACTGCAGCAGTCGCCTTCGCCGTCGTTCCGACGGTCACCGGAGTCACGGAGGCCACAGCCACGTTTGAGAACGCCACGCTCGAGAAGTCAAAGACGCGGTCGTGCACCGCCGGCGACAGGAAGTGGGAGATCACGGACGGGCACTACACGGGCACCGTTGTCTCGACGAACGTCGTACTCGACGGCTCACTCAAAATCCACGCGCGCACGAC
>JAYTJO010000443.1:0-1726 GCA_043730975.1 Thermoleophilia bacterium
GGACCCTGAGCGCCGTCGACACCGTTGATGCCGTTGATGCCGTTGGTGCCGTTGGTGCCGTTAGCACCCGTGGCACCCGTCGCCCCAGTAGCACCAGCAGGCCCAGCAGGCCCAGCAGGCCCAGCAGGCCCAACGCCGCCCGTATCCCAGGTAAGGAGTGCCTCTCCGTTCTTGCAGGTGGAGCTTGGCGCACCTCCCTGCCAGGTCGGGCTCAGAACCGTCGGACCGACGATTCGAATGCTCCCCTTCTTCTCGCCACCACGATCAACGCAAGCGTAGATCGTTGCGGCCCCGGCGGCCGAGGCGAAGATCGCCGCAACCATGGTCGCGAGGACTACCAGTAGAGGTCCGAAGACCCGCTTGTTCCCCATTGTGTCGTCCCTTCCCCTTCGTTCCGCGGTCTCGTGGCAACCGGAGGTGGCCACCACGATGAAATATCCCAAGCACATGAAGTCCGACCGCGCGGGACCCGTCAAGGCCCCTATACCCGTGACTAGACCAAAGTTCAGGGGACCGAAAACGGCTCGGTGAAACGGTTCTGGCTCCGACGCAGGGCTGGATTGTCCCGCTTGGTGCGGCTCAGCGGGACGTGATGCGCGTCGCCTCGATCGAATGCCGCCGGTCGGTCAGCCCCTCTTCGAGCAATGCGAGCTCGGCGATCCGGCTGCGAACGCGATCGAGGACGCCGTCGGCCTGCCGGAGCGCCTCGTCGACGAGTTGCAGCCGCTCGGTTGCCGAGTCTGCGCCGGCAAGACGCTCAGCGAGCGCGGCGCTCGCCTCCTCTGCCGCTGCCACCTCCTGGAGCTCATCGAGGGAGATTCCCAGGAGGTCACGGAGACGCCGCAAGAGGTCGAGCCGCTCGACATCCGCCTCGGTGTAGATCCGGTGCGACCGCGGCGGCCGCGGGCCGCCCGGGAGCAGCCCAATCTGCTCGTAATATCGGATCGTCGGCGCCGTCAGCCCCGTTCGAGCGGCCAGCTCACCGATCCGCAGGGTCCCGGGACGGCGGCGGCTCATCAGAGCTGAAAGCGCTTATGAAATGCTGGATGTGTTCGAAATCGCATGTTCACATCATAGTCGATTATCGGTCGGATTTCGCCTCTATTACCCGCCGGCCGCGAACGGTTTTAGGTCTTGAAGTCACGCACGCACAGGGCGTTCCGAGAGGGGATCGTCGAGACGTGAAACCACTCCGGCGATGCGCGTGACGGCCGCCCCGCGCGCGCGAACGCCTCGAATGCGTGATCGCGAGACCTGACACCACCCCCGCATGCCGTACGATTCCGCCATGTGCGACACGAGCGAGCGCGGCGGCAGATGAGGGGCATGGGAGCAGCGCTCCTCCTCGGCGCGGCGGTCTCGGCTGCGCTCGGCCTCACCGGCTGCGGCGGTGGCTCTGCGGCCGATCCCGCCACGCCACCTCCCTCCTCCGGCATGGTGCTACCCGGTGGCGGCCTGTCCATCGCCGAGGCGATCTCAACCGATGCCGAGCCGCCACTCGCGGTCGGCGGTTGGGTCGTCGGCTCCGGTGACGACGCCCGGCTCTGCTCGGGCTACGCCGCCGCTGCGGCCGAGCCGTGCGTCGAGCCGTCGCTCTCACTCGAGGGAGCCCACTCGGAGGCGAGCGGCACGCGAGTCAGCCTCCTCGGCGCGGTCGAGGGCGACACGTTCGTCGTGTCATCCACCGTCCAGGGCTGAGCGCGGTCAAACGGAGGGGGCGATCGCG
>JAYTJO010000444.1:0-1513 GCA_043730975.1 Thermoleophilia bacterium
CCATGAAGCCCGGGCGGCTGACGAAGAAGAGCGTCCCGAGTGCGAGCACACCGCTGAGGATGTAGGGAGCGGGATCGCCCAGGGCACCGGCAAGCGCTCCCCCGAGGGCGGGGCCGATCATCACTCCCGCGGCCCAAGAGGTGTTCATGAAGCCGAAGGCGAGGGCCTGCGGAATCTCGCTCGCCTCGGCGCGATCGGAGATGAGTGCGGTACTCGGCGTGTAGATCAGGCTCGCCGAGATCGAGGCCCCCGTGACCAAAACGGCGATGAGAGTCGGAGAGGTCACGGCCGCAAAGCCCACCGCCGCGACAAGGAGGAGAACCAGTCCCGCCCGGATCGGTGCGAGGCGCCCGCGGCGGTCGCTGAAGCCGCCGATGGCGGGCGCGAGGGCGACCTCGATGAGCGCCGCGACGATGAACGTTGCGGCGATCGCAACCGTGCCCCAGTCCGCGTCGTCAAGCGCGAGGGGAACGAGCAGATCGACGACGCCGAGCGTGAGGGCAGGAACGACGGTGAGCCAGATGGCCGAGAGGAAGCTCGCATTACGCACCGTCCGGCGAAGCGCACGCGGATGCCGTGTGTCGGCACGTCCGGCCGGAAACGACGCCGCGAGCGCGGCAACGGCAAGCGTGATCAGCGCGATCGTGATGAATGTCCCTCGAGCCGAGCCGAGCTCCGCGATCGCACCGACGGCCGGGCCGACGATGAAGCCGAGCACGGCAAAGCTGAAGACGATGCCGAGCATCTTCCCGCGCTGCTCTCGCGGAGTCGTGAGCGTGAGCCAGGCGAGGGCGCCGGACCACGTGACCGCGCTCGCGATCCCCTGGATGAAGCGGGCTGCGCCCAGCTCGAAGGCTGAAGAGCCGAGGGAGAACGCGAGCGTCGCGATCGCCAGCACGATCAGTCCGATGATGACGGTGCGCTTCGGCCCGATCCGCGACGCGAGAAGCCCGGAGGGAATCCCGGCTATCACCGCTCCCGCGCCGTAGGAGGCGACGAGGATCCCGGCTTCCAGCTTCGACAACTCGTACGTGTCGGTCAGGACGGGTATCAACGGCACGATCGCCGAAAAGAGCATCGTGTCCGTGAAGACCGTGATGCTGACGACGATGAGGAGACGGCGCATGGCGTCGAGCATACGCGCTCAACTGGCTCGGCCGGACCAAAGAAAAAGCACCGAGTCGGTGGCTCCTTCGTCCGGTTCCCCCGTTGACCCTCGCCGAAGCGAGTGCCGACTGGGGAGCCATCAACCTCCGGCGCTCCGTTCTCGGTGCACACGTGAATCTAGGGGGTGGAGTTCAGTCCGTCAAGTGCCTCACGGATCGGATTATCGCAAACTGCATTGAATACGATTTCGTCGCTCATTCGCGCTCGAGAGCGGGCGCATCGGCGCATCCCGGCTATCCGCGCACAAAAAAATGCACCGGGGCGGTGGCTCCTTCGTCCGGCTTCCTGACTGACCTTCGCCGAAGCGAGTGCCGATCAGGAGACCATCAACCTCAGGTGCTCCTAC
>JAYTJO010000445.1:0-6498 GCA_043730975.1 Thermoleophilia bacterium
ATCCAGTTCACCCCGGATACGACGCCCGACGAGATCACCGGGATCAACACGACCAAGTTGGGAGAAACCGTCTTCCTCCCTGGCGCAGTCTTCACGAACATTCTCCTCGCCGACGAGATCAATCGCTCGCCACCACGGACGCAGGCGGCGCTGCTCGAGGCAATGCAGGAGCGCACCGTCACGGTCGACGGGAAGTCGCACCCGCTTCCCGACCCATTTCTCGTGATCGCAACCCAGAACCCCTACGAGCAGGAGGGCATCTTCCCCTTGCCCGAATCGCAGCTCGACCGCTTTCTCTTCAAGATCGTTCTCGAGTACACCGACATCGAGAGCGAAATCGACATGCTCAGGCTCCCGCACACGGGTGTCACGCCTGACATGCTCGGTGAGATCAAATCGCTCCTCGGTGTGGTCGGGCTCGATGCTGCTCGTCAGGATCTGGATCAAACCGAGGTTCCCCGAGAGGTTGCGGAGTACATCGTCACCGTCGTTCGACACACACGTAGTAACCCGGGCCTCGAACTCGGTGCGAGCTCACGCGCAGCCATCCATCTTCTCAGCGCCTCGAAGGCTCAGGCCCGGCTTTCGGGGAGAGCGGCCGTCACCGTTGACGACGTCCGTGCCCTCGCTCCCTTCGTTCTACGGCATCGCCTGATCTGCCGGCCCGGGACGACGCCAGACGACGCTTTGACCGCGGCGTTGAACGCCTGACGTATACCCGCCTCGGGGGCGGCACCCTCTCGGCGCCGCCCCGGCCTCGGGTCAGGCCAGCGCCTCGGTCAGCGCCCGTTCCGCCAGCACACGCGCCAGGTGAGCCCGGAACTCGGCCGACGCTGCGGTGTCGCTCGACGGCTCGGTCCCGTCCGCCGCGTGAGCTGCTGCCTCCGCGGGTGATGAGCCGGCCGCGATGGCCGCTTCGACCGCCGAGGCACGTAGCGGCGTCCCTCCCATGTTGGTGAGCGCAACGGACGCCGACGTCGCCGTGCCGTTGTTCCGCCGCACGATCGCCGCAACGCCGACCGTTGCCCAGTCCTGTGCGCGACGGTGGTACTTCAGATACGACCACCCCGTCGCGTCAGCGAGCTTCGGAACCCTGATCTCGGTGAGCAGCTCGCCGTGACCGACGGCCGTCTGGAAGACACCGGTGAAGAAGTCGCCGGCTCCGACCGTGCGCTCCCCTCCCACGCCCACGATCACGAACTCGGCATCGAGCGCGAGCATCACCGACGGCAGATCCGACGCGGGATCGCCGTGTGCGAGGGAGCCGCCGATCGTGCCCCGGTGTCGCACCTGCGGATCGCCCACCTTGCCGGCGGTCGTGGAAACGATCGGGCAATGCTCTTGAAGGAGCGGATCACCCTGCGCCGCGGCATGTCGCGTGAGCGCGCCGATCGCGAGGTGTGAGCCGGCATCACGCACGTACGCAAGGTCGGACAGCCTGCCGATGTCGACGAGCTTCGACGGCCGTGAGACCCGCAGCTTCAGTGCGGGCACGAGCGAGTGCCCGCCTGCCAGCACCTTCGCGTCGGGATCGGAGCCGAGAAGCCGGAGGGCGTGCTCGACCGATTCCGCCACCTCGTAGTCGAACGATGCAGGAATCACCGCTTCGCCTCCTCGATCGCGCGCCAGACTCTCTCGGGAGTCGCCGGCATCTGGATATCGGTCACACCGAGATGCGACAGAGCGTCGATCACCGCGTTGATCACCGCAGGTGCAGCGGCGATCGTTCCGGTCTCCCCCACGCCCTTGGCGCCGAACGGATGGTCGGTCGCCTTGCTCTCGGTGCGGTCGAGCTCGTACGACGGTAACTCTGCCGCCGATGGCACGAGGTACATCGCCATCGTGCCGTTCGCGAGGTTGCCGTCCTCGTCGTAGATCGCCTCTTCATAGAGCGCAGTCGCGATGCCCTGCGTGATGCCACCGTGCACCTGACCGTCGACGATGAGCGGATTGACGACCGTTCCGACATCGTCGACTGCAACGTACCGGATCAAACGAGCGTCACCTGTTCCCGTATCGACCTCGACAACCGCGGCATGCGCTCCTCCGGGCCAGGAGAAGTTCGGCGGGTCGTACGTCGCCGTCGCCTCGAGGTTCGGCTCCATCCCATCGGGCAGGTTGTGAGCTGCGAATGCTGCCCACGCGGCACCCTTTATCGTCATCTCCTTGTCGGGCGAGCCCTTCACTGTGAATGTTCCCGCCTCGTACTCGAGGTCGTCGGCCGACACCTCGAGCTGGTGCGCGACAATCTGGCGCGCCTTCTCGATGATCTTCTCCCCCGCCGACCAGAGCGCCGCCCCACCGACCGGCAGGCTCCGACTCCCGTAGGTATCGAGGCCGTAGGGCGAGATGCTCGTATCGCCGTGCAGCACCTCGACCTCGGATGGATCGCAGCCGAGCTGGTCGGCCACGATCTGCGACCAGGCCGTCTCGTGTCCCTGCCCGTGCGGTGACGTCCCGGTGACGATCTGGAACGTCCCGGTCGGAAGGCAGCGGATCGTGGCCGACTCCCAGCCGCCCGCCGCGTACCTGATCGCACCGAGGATCCTCGAGGGTGCGAGGCCGCACATCTCGTTGTAGGTCGAGAAGCCGATCCCGATCTGCTTCACGTCGCCACGGTCGCGCCGTGCCTGCTGCTCGGCCTCGATCTCCTCGAGACCGAGGTGCTCGAGGAGCCTGTCGAGCGAGGCGTGGTAGTCGCCGTTGTCGATCGTCAGTCCCGACGCGATCGTGGCCGGGAACTCGGTGATGAAGTTCTTCCGGCGCAGCTCGACCCTGTCCATCCCGAGCTCCTTCGCAAGCAGGTCCATCGTGCGTTCGAGCACGTAGGTCGCCTCGGGTCTCCCGGCTCCCCGATAGGCGTCTGTCGGGGTCGTGTTCGTGAAGACGCCCGTGAACGTGACGCTGTAGTTCGGGATCGCATACGGGCCGGCGTAGATCCAGGCGCCGAGCAGCGGGATCCCCGGCGTGACGAGCTGGAGGTAGGCACCCATCGACGCGATCACGTTCGCCCGCAGCGACGTGATCTTGCCGTCCTTCGTGGCCGCGAGCTCGAGCGTGGTCACGAAGTCCCGTCCGTGAATAGTCGCGAGCGCGTTCTCCGAGCGCTCCTCGACCCACTTCACGGGGTTCCCAAGGCGGCGAGCGATCGCGATCGCGAGGAGCTCCTCTGCGTAGACGTCGAGCTTGGAGCCGAAGCCGCCACCCACGTCCGGCGCGATCACGCGCAGCTTCGTCTCGGACATCCCGAGCGTCGCAGCAGCGAGCAATCGCAGGATATGGGGCACCTGGGTTGCTGACCACAGCGTCACGTCGCCGCCCGGCTCCGGCCGCGCGACGACCGCGCGTGGCTCGATTGCGTTCGGGATCAGTGGGGGCTGGACGTAGCGATGCTTCACGATCACGTCAGCGTCCTCGTCGAACGTCCCACTCTCGAGCGGCCAGACGTAGGAGACGTTGGTGCCGAGCTCCTCGTGGACGAGAGTCGCGCCGTCCTGCGCCGCCGCGGCGACGTCGACGATCGCATCGAGGACCTCGTAGTCGACGTCGACGAGCTCCGCAGCGTCGACCGCGTGCGCTCTCGTGTCGGCGATCACGACTGCCACGCCGTCGCCCTGGTAGTTGACCTCCGAGACCGCGAGCGGGAAGTGCTCTGGGTTCTTCATGTCCTCCGTCACGGGCCAGGCGCACGGCATCGCGGCCTTCCAGTCGTCGCGGAGGTCAGCCCCCGTGAAGACGGCCGCGACACCATCGGCGGCCTTCGCGGCGGCCGTGTCGATCGACGTGATCCTGGCGTGCGCGTACGGACTGCGGACGACGACCATCACGACCGTGCCCGGCAGGTCGAGGTTGTCGACGTACGTCCCCCGGCCCCGAAGCAGAGGATCGTCTTCCTTGCGTTTGAGCGGAGCGCCGATGCCCCAGGTCTTGGTGACGCTCATGACGTGCTCCCCGCGACCTCGGCGATTGCCTCCACGATGTTGTGGTACCCGGTGCAGCGGCAGAGGTTGCCCTCGAGGCCCGCGCGGATCGCGTCCCTGTCGCCCGCCTCGCCGTTCTCGATCAGCGAGACCGCGGCCATCACCATGCCAGGCGTGCAGTAGCCGCACTGGAGGGCGTGGTGGTCGTGGAAGGCCTGCTGCATCGGGTGCAGCTCACCGTTCGCGGCCAGCCCCTCGATCGTGGTGATCACGGCGCCATCGGCCTGGACGCCGAGGACGGTGCACGACTTCACCGACTGGCCATCGAGCAGCACGGTGCAGGCGCCGCACGATGACGTGTCACAACCGACGTTCGTGCCGGTGAGCGAGAGTTGCTCGCGCAGGACGTGGACGAGGAGGTCACGCGGCTCGAGCTCGAGATCGTGACGAACTCCGTTGACGGTCAGGGCTATAGGGTGCAAGAACGGCCTCCTTCGGGGAATCGAGAACGAACCCGGAGACACGAAGATACTCCTCAACCGTTGCTCGCGAAAGAGGGCGTCTACTCTGCAACGATGATCGAGATAGAGGAACTTGGCGAGAGCGAGCTCGACCGCTGGCTCGCGGTGAGCAACGTCGTGCGCGCTACGGATCCGCTGACGCCCGCGATGATGCTCGACTGGCGTCGTCAGGCCGACTCGATGATCTGGCTGATTGCCGCGGTCGACGGGGCCGACGCCGCGGTCGGACACGGGATCATCGGGTGGCACGCGGAGCCCGGAATCTGCCGACTCGAAGTGAGCGTTCTCGGCAGCAGGCGGGGACTCGGGCTCGGCGGGGCGCTTCTGGGCCGTCTTTCTGGCTGGGCTCTCGCCGCGGATCAGTGGGCTGCAGACGGAACGATCGACGAACTGGACACGGTGTCACTCACCTGGGCAGAAGGCCGTGGGTTCACTGAGGTGGGCAGAAGCTCGACGCTTCGGCTCGATCTTGCACGGGTCGCACCCCCGGAGATCGACCCTCCCGACGGGATCGTGGTCACGTCCTGGGCCGAGCGGCCCGACGCGATCCGCGGCATGTACGAGGTCGCGTGCGAGGCGTATCCGGACATTCCCGGCGAGGAGTCGTCCCAGATGGCACCGTTCGAGAAGTGGCGGGACAGAGACCTCAACGGCGCAAGCGATCGGCCCGAGGCGACGTTCGTCGCACTCGCCGGAGACGAGGTCGTCGGGTACGCGAAGCTCTCCCTCTCCGAGGCACTCCCCGACGTCGCATTCCACGACATCACGGGAGTAAAACGGGCGTGGCGAGGCCGGGGGATTGCGGGTGCGCTCAAGCGCGCCGAGATTGCCTGGGCGATCGAGACCGGGTATGGCGCCCTGAGGACATCCAACGAAGGACGAAACGCACCGATCCGAGCGCTCAACGAGCGTCACGGCTACGTCGTCGAGCCTGGCGAGATCCGTGTTCGTGGAACGCTCAGCGCCGGGCCTTGAGCTCCCGATCCATCTGCCGCTTGGCGTCGCGGTCGGCGATCGCGCGGCGCTTGTCGCCCTTGTCCTTGCCCCGGCCGAGCGCGATCTCGATCTTTACCTTGCCGTCCTTGAAGTAGAGCTTCGTGGGGACGAGTGTGAGCCCCTTCTCCCGCACCTTGGCGTACAGGGTGTCGATCTCGTTCCGCTTCAGCAGCAGCTTGCGATCGCGATCCGTGATGTGGTTCGAGATGTTGCCCTGGGCGTACTCGGAGATCGACGCGCCGATGAGCCACATCTCGCCGTTTCGCACGTCGGCAAAGGCCTGGCCGATCTGAGCGTGACCTGCCCGTAGTGCCTTTACCTCGGTGCCGCTGAGCACGATGCCGGCCTCGACACGTTCGAGCAACTCGTAGTCGTGCCGCGAGCGGCGGTTCTCGGTGATCAGTTTGATTCCCAGCGGTTTACTCACGCGCGGATTGTAGGGGCGACGGCGCCTGTGACCGCTACGCTCGCCCCGTGCATGCTCTCGCTGACGTGATCCGCCCGCTCTACGGCGACTACCGCGACCGCGGCGACTTGCGCGACTGACGGCGGCGACGCCCTCGTCCCGTCCGCCTCGCTGAAGGAGTTCCGCATGTCAACGACCACGCTGCTCGCCATCATCGCCACGACCTGGGGAATCGCGATGGCGCTCGCCCCGACGCTCCAGATCCGTCACATGGTTGCGATTCGCTCGTCCGCGGGGATCTCCATCCCCTATCTCGGCGTCCTCGTGATCGGATTCGCGCTCTGGCTCGCGTACGGCATTTCGATCGGGAACCTGGCCCTGATCATCGCCAACGCGATCGCGTTCATCGTCGGCGCGACCACGATCGCCGTTGCGCGGCACTACCGGGCGTAGAAACCGCGCCTGAAGCAACAGCTGCGAGAGGGGGCTCCGCGACGCTCCCCCACCGCATCCCACGTCCCGTCCTCCCGTCTTCAGGATCCGCGCGAAGCGCGGCACTGCAAGCATCCTCCGCTGGTTTGCCTTGCAGTACGCCGATGTGGGCGGTGTCTCGATCGAGCGAGCCGCCGCACTCGAGGAGGCTGCAGCAGCACGC
>JAYTJO010000446.1:0-2220 GCA_043730975.1 Thermoleophilia bacterium
GTTGGGGAGGTCAAGGACATGCTTCAGACGTGAAAAGCTCGTGCGCGCGCGCGGCGCAACAGTAGTGCTGCTCAAGATGCGACAGCCTCCCTTAACGGCCTGCAGAGTCGGAGGAGCAAGAAAGCTCGGGGCGGACGAACGATAATAGCGGACGCGCATGCGCCGCCGCAACCGCCCTCGGGCGGAGTCGGCGGAACGTCCGTTGAGGAGTATAGCAAAGTGGGGTCAGGTCTTCCTCGTTCCATGCGCCTGACCTCGATGAGATCACGAGCATTCGTGCCATGGAACGAGGAAGACCTGACCCCGGTTCGCGTCTACTTCAGCTCGACGCTCGCTCCTGCTTCCTCGAGCTCGGCCTTGAACTTCTCGGCCTCGTCCTTGGCGATTCCCTCCTTGACGGGGCCAGGGGCACCGTCGA
Source organism: Thermoleophilia bacterium (assembly GCA_043730975.1). Classification (GTDB taxonomy): domain Bacteria; phylum Actinomycetota; class Thermoleophilia; order Gaiellales; family Gaiellaceae; genus Gaiella. Next base: position 419 of record JAYTJO010000446.1, read on the forward strand.
CGACGTCCTTCGCCTCCTTGAGACCAAGGCCGGTGATCGCGCGCACGACCTTGATCACCTGGATCTTCTTGTCGCCGACAGCCGTGAGAACGACGTCGAACGTGTCCTTCTCCTCAGCGGCACCGCCGTCGCCGCCGCCCGCAGGGGCGGCCGCTGCGACCGCCACCGGAGCTGCGGCCGTAACGCCCCACTCCTCCTCGATCGCGTTCTTGAGCGCGACGAGCTCGAGCACGGTCATCTTGCCGAGCGTCTCGAGAACCTTTGCCGTATCCGTAGCCATGTGGTGTTTCCTCTCACGTGTGTGGTTTTGATGGAAGCGCGTGGGACGCGTCCCACGCGGGCGGGACAGGTCCCGCCCCTACGCCTCCGGGGTTTCTGTCTCGGCCTCGGCCGCCGGTTCGTCGGCTGCGTCGGCGACTTCGTCGGTGCTCGCTTCCGCGACGGTCTCGGAGGCCGGCTCGTTGGCAACGGCCTCCTCGGCCGGTGCGTCATCAGCAACAACCTCCTCGGCCACAGCCGCTTCGGCAACGACCTCCTCGGTCGGCGCCTCTGCCGCCGGACTCTCGTCCTCGACTGCATCGGCGCCACCGAGCTGCGTGATCCGGGCGTCGATCAGACCCACCAGGTTCTGCAGCGGCGCGTTCAGCACCGCAACGAGCTGGCTCAATGGGGCGACGATCACCCCGACGAGCTGAGCCTTCAGGACATCGAGCGGCGGCAACTTCGCGAGACTCTCGATGTCGGCGCCGCTGATCGGATTGCCCGACAGCACACCACCGCGCAACGTGAGGATCTTCGTCTCCTTCGCCGCATCGCTGAGCGCCTTCGCCACCGCAACGGGATTGCCGTCCGCTTCCACGAACGCGATCGCGGTCGGGCCTTCGAGCAGCGCCAGAAGCCCTTCGGCTCCTGCCGCCTCGGCTGCACGCCGCGTGAGCGTGTTCTTGACGACGCTCAGCTTCGCGCCGTGGTTCAGCAACTCGACCCGTAGGCTTGCAAGCTGGCTGTTCGTGAGACCGCGATAGTCGGCCACGAGCAGTGCGTCCGCCGACTTGAGTCGTTCGGTCAGCTCCGCGATCACCTTCTCTTTGTCTGCTTTCTGCATCTTTCACCTCCTCTCGCACATCGAGCCCGCACGGAGGCGGGCTCGAGCGAGTGACGGTATTGCAGTCAATCGTGCGAGGCCACCTCGACCGGGCCTATGTCGCTGTGCTGGTCGGCGCCGTCCCGCCGCCGCCATGTGACGAAAAATCGTGTCACATGGCTTTGGCGATTCGGCGCGGATCTGCGCGACTGCCGGCTGTCTTCGGCGACGGGCATGTTAGAAAAAACGTCAACGGGCAAGGCGATGGCCTCACCCCGTCAGGGCAGCAGCCTCCTCGAGCTCTTCGACGATTCCGCGCGTACGTGACGGATCGATGTGCAGACCCGGCCCCATCGTGGACGTCAGCGTAATGCCCTTGATGTAGCGGCCCTTCGACGACGCCGGCTTCGCGCGGACGATCTCCTCGACGAGCGCAGCGTAGTTCTCGACGAGCTCACGCTCGCCGAAGCTCTTCTTGCCGATCGCGACGTGCACGTTCGCGCCCCGGTCGGTGCGGTACTCCAGTTTGCCCGCCTTCGCGTCGGAGACCGCCTTGCCGATGTCGAAGGTGACGGTGCCGGTCTTCGGGTTCGGCATCAGGCCCCGGGGACCGAGTACCCGGCCGAGCTTGCCGACGTTGCCCATCTGGTCGGGCGTGGCGATCGCCACGTCGAAGTCGACGAAGCCGCCTTCGATCCGCGCAGCGAGGTCGGCCGCG
>JAYTJO010000447.1:0-8680 GCA_043730975.1 Thermoleophilia bacterium
CGTGGACAAGCGCGCCGACCTGTGGGGGTTCGGCTGCCTCGTCTTCGAGATGCTTTCAGGGAGCAGGCCGTTCGAGGGCGAGACCGCGATCAGCGACAGCCAGGGACGGAGTGACGGAGCCTTTTTGCCGACGAGGACCGACAGCGCCTCGACGGCCTCGGCGTGGCCGAGACCTTCCAGGCCGAAGGCGGCGCGTAGGAGGACACGGAACGGGAAGTACGGCGTCGCAGACTGGTACAGACGGCACTGCGCGCCGATCACCCTTGCCCCGTCCGTGCGGCTGAGGAACTCGTCGAGAAGCCGGCTCTTTCCCATTCCCGGCTCGGCCGACAGCTCGACGACTCGCCCCGTGCCGCTCTGCGCGGACTCCCAAGCCTCCATCAGTGCAGCCAGTTCGACGTCGCGCCCGAGCAGCGGCAGGCCGGTCTCGGCAATGGTCGTTCTGCTGCCCTTCGCCTCACCGACGGTGAACGCCGTGATCGGCTTCTTCTTGCCCTTGACGAGAAACGGCTCGAGCTCCGTGGTCTCGAAGATCGTGCGCGAGGCGTCGAGCACCCCGGGTGTCGCAACGATCTGGCCGGCGTTCGCCTTTGCCATCAGGCGTGCTGCGAGGTTGACGTCGTCGCCCATCACGGTGTACGTCTGCCGGTACGAGGGGCCGATCGCGCCTGCGAATACCGGGCCCTTGTTCACACCGATATGGAGCGGCAGGCCCGAGTCACCCGCGACGATCTCCCGCACCGCGAGAAGCATCTGCTCTTCGTCCGCGCCTGTCGCGACGGGAGCGCCTGCGGTGAGGATGATCTTGCCGCCGTCGGGGGCGATATCCGAGGAGAGGAACGCGACACCGTGGGCATCGGCCGCCTGCTGGGCTGAGCACACGAGCGCGTCGAGCGCAGCCGCCGCGGCGCCTGAGCCCTCCGTCAGCACAAGGTCGTCGAAGCCACCGTAGTGGACGAACCCGATCATCACCGAGCGGTGCTCCGGTTCGACCTCGCCTGCGAGTACGGTCTCGCGCAGGGCTACGGGAACGAACGGTTCGAGGTCGAAGGTGGCAGCCTCGCGGTGAATCTCGGTGCGTTCGACCGCGGGAGGGCTCCCCGTGAGGAGAACACCGGGGCCGAGCGGGCGTCCGCGGTTCGCGGCGGGGAGCGTGGCAGCGAGCGCTGGGCTGAGCAGAACCTGGCCGGCGGAGGCGGCGCCCTCCATCGTTACCGTCTCGGTGGCGGCCGGCCCGGCGACGATGAGCTCCCGATGCGAGCCGCCGACCAGGAAGAAGTGGAAGAGCCCCGTGTGGGCGCCCACCGACATCCTGAGCGTGACCTTTCCCGACGACGTGGAGAAGGTGCCCGACCGGCGCAGCTCTGCCCGCATCCCGTGGGCGGCCGCGACCGCGCGCAGGGCGTGTCCGTCTCCCTGGAAGAAGACGAGGAGCGCGTCGCCACCGAACTTGATCAGGCTGCCGCCGCAGGCGTACGCCTCGGCGAGCAACGTCCCGAAGGTCGTGCCGATGACGTCCGAGACCTCCTCGGCACCGACCTTGCCCTGTCGGGCGAGACGCTCCGACATCTTCGTGAAGCCCGAGACGTCCACGAACACCATCGACCCGTCGATCTCCTTCACGAGCGCGTCGGGCGTGGTCTGCTGCCAGTCGAGGACGAGCCGGGGCAGGTAGGGCTGCAGCGGCGACATCGCGAGGGCTGTCACGGAGCCTCCTCGATTCCGCCGGCAGTCCCTTGCGTGCAGACGATGCCGACCCTATTCACACTGCGAGCTTACTCGCGGCCTCACCCCGGAGACCCAGCGGGCCGATTACCCTACGAGCATGCGCCCGTAGCTCAGTGGACAGAGCGGCGGACTTCTAATCCGCGGGTCGGAGGTTCGAATCCTCCCGGGCGCATCGTAAATACCCTGTAAATAGCCATTTCTATGGAATCACAGTCGGGCGCACAGGTCAGTGAGCGTACCAGGGGACGTACAGAATCGTGTATCCTGGGGTTTGCTCTCACACCAACAACACGAGGTGACCCCCGGTGGCATCTCTACAGGCCCGCCACTCACGATCTTGTCCTCTCTATCCATGGACGCCGTTTGCGAAGTCCACGAAGAAGAGCGGCTGCGCCTGCACTCCGCTCTACCACGTCGTCGCCCGCGACGCCGGCAAGCTGATCCGTGAGCCCGTCGGCCACAACCGCAAAGAAGCGGAACGGGCGCTCGACGCCCGGCGCGGCGACATCGCACGCCGCCGGTATCGGGTGATCGAGAACATCCGCTTTGACGAGTGGGCCGATACGTGGATCGCGTCGCTGCGAACGGCAGGCCGGAAGGAATCAACCGTTCGGGTGTACGAGACGTCGCTCGACTACGCCAAAGATGCCTTCGGCTCGATGAACGTGCGGGAGATACAGCCCTCGGACATCTCGGCGATGCTGGAGGGCATCGCGAAGAAGCCTCGCACACTCAAGAAGGTGTCGCAGTCGACGCTCGCGAAGCACCTACGCCAACTCGGCTCGTGCCTGGGTGCGGCCGTATCTGAGGGTTACGCAGGGGACAACCCGGTGTCTCGACTGCACTCCACCCGGCGACCGAGGGTCTCCCAATCGGCTCCGGCCTACTTCACGAACGAAGAGCTGTCGAGGCTGTGGCCCGAACTCGATGACCTTCCTCTCTACTCCTACGTTTGCCGGATCGCGCTCGCCACCGGAATGCGCTCGGGTGAGCTCATCGCTCTTCGCTGGTCGGACGTCTCGATGACCACGAACGAGGTCACCGTCAGCCGCACCTACGATGCGGGTATCGGTGAAACGCCGACGAAGAGCGGCAAGAGCCGCACCGTAGACCTCTCGCCCCAGGCCGTCCAGCTGTTCACTGAGTGGTACGCACTCAGCGGTGGCGGGGACGGACTGGTATTCGAGAGGGAGACGGGTGGGCATGTCGACTCGGATCACGTCATACGTCAGGTGTTGTACCCGGCGATGAATCGGGCCAGCGTTCCCCGCAAAGGTGAGCACGGGCGCAATCGCACCTTTCATTCCTTCCGTCACACGTTCGCCCGGATCACGCTCGAGGTCGGAGCCGAGATCACGTGGGTTCAGCAACAGCTCGGGCATCAGTCGATCCAGCTCACCGTGTCGACGTATGGTCGTTGGTCGCGGGCTGCACAGAAAGTGCAGGCGGAGAGACTCGCGGGAGCATTTCCCATCTGACGTCGCGAGTGAGATCGAGAGTGACAGTCGCGGCGAGGTAGCGCGTGCAAGTAGAGGGGCGACGAGCGAGACGCCCGCGCAGTCGCTCCGGCTTTCAGGAGCCGCCCACCGCACGACGGCGCGCGTGGTCGACAACGGCTTCCGTCAGATCGTTCGGCACTTCGTAGAGATCACAGACGAGGCGCTCGACCTCCTCGACCAGCGAGCTGCCCTCGTTCAGCAAGTCCTGCACGGCGCCCGTTGCCAACGCGGCTGCGCGTTCGAACTTATCCATGTCCTTTGGCAGCAGGAACGTCGTTGCGTCGTCGGTCTGGCTTGTTCCCAGGATCTCGGTGAGGAGTTCGAGGCGTCGCCCCTCTCCTGTCACCCTCCCTGTCTCCTTGCCGCCACGCCGGAAGGCGATCGCGGCCGGTTCGACGCGAGTCGCCTTCCCCGCAGGTGCTCCCTCGATCGTGAGGTGCGGATCGAGCCTCACAGAGACAGTGTCCGTCGTCGGGAGCGTGCTGATCAGCTCCGGGCGATCGGCTGCCACGGGGCCGGTTTTCCACGGATCCTTGACGAGACGACCGAGGTCGCGCACGACTGCACGGTACGGCAGCAGTGCCCGCCGGTTCGCGCCGATCTCGCGGACGAGAGCAGCCACCCGATCGGCCCGCGGGTCGTCGTCGGGGCGTCGGTATGGCATTTCGTTCATCCGTAGTGGTTCGTAGTTTCGCCAGATGTCCCTAGGCGTCTTCCCGCGGACGGCGTACCAAAGGTCGAGCAGCTCGCTGTTGAGCAGACCGCAGAGATATGCAACGGGGGCGTCCTTGTCCCGTCCTACCAAGATCGTGGCCTTGATGGACGGCTGCCACTCGCCCGACTCGTCCAGCGCGAAGCGGCCACGATCCGTGCGGTACAAGGCGATCACCTTGGGCGCAGCCATGTCCGCTGCGTTTCGGGGCCATGCTGCCTCCCACCACTCACGACGGGCGTTTCGCACGATCTCGGCGCGGGTGCTGAGTATCGGGCGGTAGGGTTTGAGCGCATCCGTGACGGAGCGCGGTGGCGCCGAGCCCGCGCGCAGTACCACCAGGTAGGTCGCGTCGTCGGCATCAATGGCCGCGTATAGCAGCGCGCGTGGTTCCGGACACTTGGCCAACACGGTTGGATGACTGATCCACGGCTCGGACGCAACACGTGCTGGCGGAAGCTCGAGCACGGGTTCGCCGAGCGCGACGCCTTCCGCCGCGAGTGCGGCCCGATCTGACGCCGATAGTCGGCGGTTGATCCGAGCGGTAAATGCGTCGGCGCCAGTCTGAATACCCTGAAACACCTTCCACCTCTGTTCCAGGGGTTCAACCGGCGCCGAAGGGTCAGCGATTCGGCCCTGTAGGTGAGCCACGACTCTTGTCGCCGCGTCCCGTGGGCCAAACTTGACCGGCCACGGATACTCCGACTTCATGTCCGCCTGCTTCACATCGTGCACGTGGATACCGCGACGCCGGCCTTGCCTCCCTCCGAATCGCCTGACCATCTCGTCTAGTAGCTGAGAACGATTCATCTCTTCTACAGCGCCCTCGTCTTCCAGCGCGACGACCCGCAGCTTGTGTCCCTTCGGCGCAGGGGCCTTCGTGGCGACGAGGATCGCGGTCTCCACGGTCGGGGTCGGAGCCGGGCCTTGGTCGGCGGCGAAGACTCGGTAGCTCCCGAAGAGGAAAAGTTCCTCGAGCGTCAAATCGGCCGCCAGCCGCTCACGGAGGAAGTCCGCCGCGCCAGCGTTCATCCAGCCCGCCGGCGTGATCACACACAGCTTGCCACCCGGCTTCAGCTTCTCCACGGCGAGCAGGAGGAAGTAGTAGAGGTAGTCAGTCTTGCCCTTATAAATGCCCTTCCAGGCGTCGATGGAGCGGAAGTGCGCGAAGAGGGTGCGGTTGTTCGCCTCCGCCACGTATGGCGGGTTGCCGATCACAAGATCGAATGTCCCGTCTTGACGAAGCTCCCGGTACTTGCCTTGCTTCTCCGGTTCGACCGGCAGGACGTCATAGATGTCGTGGGGTACGAGCTCTGCCCGGTCGGCCCGCTGATCGGCGTCGATGTCGAGACTCGCCGCGGGCGAGCTCTTCGTCTCGAGGCTATCGGTGCGGAGCACGCCGAGCACGAACGGTGGGGCGACGACGCCGGCGACGCGCATCCGCCCGAGCAGACGCGACACTTGGAGCAGCAGGTTGATCTCGGTCAAGTAGTACGGGAAGGGGCTGATCTCGCCGCCGTAAAACCCCGCCGAGATCGCACGGAGCGCCTCGCGCAGCCCCTTCTCGTCGTCCGCCGCGATCCCCGAGTCGTCGATGATCCGGCGTGCCGCCTCGACCAGGAACCCGCCCGACCCGGTCGCGAAATCAAACACCCTCAAGGGCAGGCGCTCGTCACCCTCAGTGCGGAACACGTCAGTCCCGGCGAAACCCGCGCGATCGAGCATGAAGCGCACAACATCTCGGGGGGTGAAGAACTGCCCAAGGCGATCGCGGTCGATCTCGTCGACATATGAGACATACAGCGCCCCGAGCGCGTCCTGGTCGAGCTTGCCAAGAGGTATCGCGCCCAGTCGGTAGAGCACATCGACGAGCACGTCGTCGCTCGGGCGGTACCACTCGTAGTTGTTCTCGGCGTTGAAGAGCGTCTTGTACTTGCCGCTCCCGAGGAGGAACGCGCGGCCAAGCACCTCGCGCACATTCTCGTCGAGGCGCTCGTAGGCGTCGTCGAACCCGCCGTCGTAGAGCATCTCGTCGACGAAGCCGACGTCCTCCCACGCCCGGTAGAGCAGAATGCGCGTCACGGACAGGTAGGCGACCCGCAGGAGGTACTGCCGCCACACCCGGTCGACCGTGCCTGCACCGGCGCTCCAGCCGGCGATCGAGTCGGGCAGCGAGTCGACGTCGAGGCCCGGCTCAAAGTCCAACGCGAGCAGGCGAAGCTCGTCGAGCACCCGTTCGGCGCGATCCGGTGAGAGCTCGACGTACGCAGTGAGATCGCCCAGCCGACTCGACGCATCCGAAGCTAGTACGGCCGCGAGTCGCCGAAGCTGGTCGACGAGGAATTCGACGTCGACTTCGGCGTCGTCGAGCCGATCCGACCACGACGGCTGCCGCCGAATGTGATCGATCTTGTCGTTGGTCGACAGCGTGCGGTGGCTGAACAGCTCGACGAACTTCGCGAAGGCATCGAAGTCGGGCCCGTATTCGAGCTTCTCTCCGCGAGATGCGCCCCAGAGCGGCTCCAGCTCGAACGAAAGACTCTTGTCATGGCTTGCCGATCCGGCCGGGTAGACGCGGAGCTGGCGCAAGTTGAAGAGCACCCCGAACCGGAGCGACCGCTGTTCGACGTACCGACGAATCTGACCGACGTGAGCGGTCAGCGACTCGCTCGAGCCCTTCGCGTCGAGAACAAAGCGATGCGTGACGAGGTCCGTCGGCGTGAAGTCGGGCTTGAGACCGCTCTTGCCGAGTTGCGGGAAGTAGTCGCCCTTACCGAAGCCTAGGACGTGTTCGATGATCGAAGCCAGGATGGGCTCGGTCAGTATCTCCTCGTCCGCCCCACCCCCGCTCGTGGTCGCGTACTCTCCGAAGTTCGAGCAGCCGCGAATCTCCTTGTATCGCCCCTCGTACTGGTCAAGGACACCTCCCAGGGCGGCAATCGCAGGCGAAGCCGGAATGTCACGCTTTCGTGCCACTACGGGCGCAGTCTCGGCACAGTGTCCGCCGATCGCGTCGCTAGGGTGAAGAGATGAGCACGACGATCCAGGCGCATCCCGAAGCAGCCGACCTCGGCGCCGCTGATGAACTCAGCGTCGCGGAACAAGCCGCGCTGCGCAGCGCGGCAGTCTGGTACTACAAGCGCCATGCGCGCATCATCGCCGACGAGGCGGATGACCGCTCGGCGCTCGCCGTGAGCCACCGCGAGGACTTCCTCCAACTCCACGCGGCACTCCGCAAGCTCGGTGCGCCGGTGGTATTGCCGGACGAGCTCCGCGCGTCGTAGGTCGCCCCCTCCTCTCATCCCGCGGCAAGGGGACTACAGCAGGAGCGCGCGCACCCAGCAATGCGGTCGCGAGTACCCCGCACCGCCTCGATGCGCGAAGCCCCAGTGCGGCGCGACGCGTGGACGTGCGCGCGTCCAGCTAGGAAGTCGTGACTAACCGGAGCTCGATCTCGACGGTACCAGTCAGCGAGACACAGATGCATCCTGATGCACAAAAGCATCAAACATGGTAATCTCAGCTCATGTTGAGCGTGGCGAAGTTGACCCCGGGGCAGGAGTCGTACTACGAGCGTTCGGTGGCGGCAGGCATGGACGACTACTACGCGGGCAGGGGTGAGTCGCCGGGAGTGTGGGTTGGTCGTGGTGCGGCGGCGCTTGACCTCTCGGGTGTCGTGGCTGAGGGCCAGCTCGGCCGGTTGGTGCGTGGCTCCCACCCCGTTGGCGGCGATCAGCTGCGCTGTCATTACGAGCCGAGGACGATCACGATCGAACGGATCGACCCCCACGCGGGGACGCGACGGACGGAGCAGAAGAAGCTCGCACCGGTCGCGGGCTTCGACCTCGTCTTCTCGCCGCCGAAGAGCGTCAGCCTCCTCCACGCCCTCGGCGACGAGACCACCCGCCGCGCCGTCAATGAGGCGCACACAGCAGCCTGGCAGGCAGCGCTCGGGTATCTCGAGGACGAGGCCTGCATCACACGGCGAGGCAAGAACGGAGTGCTCCGCGAACACGGCGGCGGCTTCGTCGCGGCGGCGTATCAGCATCGGACGAGCCGCGCCCTCGACCCGCATCTCCACACCCACGTGATCGTCGCGAACATGACCCTCACCCCGGGCGATGGAGAGTGGCGAGCACTGGATGGGGTGGCGATCCTCAAGACGTACCGTCTCGCGGCCGGCTACCTCTACCAGGCCCATCTGCGGGCCGAGCTCAGCCGAACCCTCGGCGTCGAGTGGGAAACGCCGGTGAAGGGGATGGCCGATCTCCAAGGTATGCCGGCAGGCGTGGTGGCGGAGTTCTCGCAGCGCCGCTCCCAGGTCGTCGAAGAACTGACCCGACGAGAGGCTTCCGGCTTCTACGCCGCCCAGCAGGCAGCCGTCGACACGCGCGAGCGGAAGGAACACGCCGACCTTGGCCGGCTTCGCGAGGATTGGCGTGCCCGAGCCGAGGAGCACGGCCTCGGCCGCAACGAGATCGCCAGCCTCACCGGACGCAGTCGCGGGAGGGGGCCAACGACGGTCGAGCTTCGAGCGATCGCCCGGCAAATGCTGGGACCCACGGGGTTGACGGAGCGGCGGACGACGTTCACCGAGCCCGAGCTCGTGATGGCGTGGGCCGAGGCACACGAACAGGGCGCTCGGGCGGACAGGATCCGCCAGGTCTGTAGCCGCTTCGTCGAGCATCCCGAAGTCGAGGTCGTAGCAGCCGAAGCGGCGCCTGGTCGGCCGACACGCTAC
>JAYTJO010000448.1:0-1636 GCA_043730975.1 Thermoleophilia bacterium
ATGCGACCATCACGCCGCGGCTGTTTCCCATCGCGCTGAGCTACATCGTTCCCGAGAGGTTGGCACGATGAGTAGGTTCACTCGATTCAAGCAATACACCGACAGTGAACTTAACCCGTCTTATTCACAGGTCAGAGCGAAGCGCGCTCGTTTTGCGCTACTTTCCCGCGCAAACCGACAGGTTCTCGCCGGATAGCGAGGACTGGGCCGGGTGAATCGAGACGAACGAATCAATTCGTATCGGTGCATGTAGGCAAATCAGATCCACTTCACACTTTGTGCGATCAGTCGCCCCCTGTATGTCCATGAGGGTGCGAGAGGGATCCCTCCCCACCTTATCCTCCTTTTCGCTGTGTTTCGTGATGGAAAAGAAGAGACGCGCCTCTCTCGAGCGTGTTAGGGCGGAGTTGTCAACACACCGTCCCAACGCCAGAAAGGCGCGTCATGGTCGAGGATCTTACTCCGTTCCGTGCGACCTTCAACGGTTCCCTTCGTCTGGAGGGCCGTTCGGAGCGCCTGACCTCCGAACCGGGGGCGATCGTGCTGCGGGAGGTGATGGAACAGTCGGGCATCATCTCCTGGCTCGTCGCGCATCTGGAGGATCGGCGCAAGCCCGAGCGCATCACCCACCCGTTTCCGGAGCTATTGCGGACGTCGCTCCTGCTGTTGGGCCAGGGCTGGCGCGACCAGGACGACGCGGACGCTCTCCGCCATGACGCGGCCCTTCGCCTCGCGGTCTCGGATCGGAAGGGCCTCTCGCCGCTCGAGACCCGCCCTCCTCGTGACGATGGCACCCCGTTGTTCAAGAACCCACCCGTGCCCGATGGGTTGGCTTCGCAGCCGACGATGTCGCGGTTTTTCGGTGCGCTGAGCACGGTCGCCCACCGCGCCACCCTTCGGCTCGGGCTCCTGGAGCTGGCCGGCCGGCGGATCCGTGCCCTGCGCGGGGGGCATCGCTTTCGGTATCTGACCATCGACGTCGACTCGCTTCCGGTCGAGGTGCATGGGCAGCAACCCGGCTCCGCGTATAACGGCCACTATCACTGCACAATGTACCACCCACTCGTCGCCAGCGTGGCGGAGACGGGAGACCTCCTCGACGTGCAGCTTCGCGAAGGCCAGGTGTACACTTCGGAGGGCGGTCTCGACTTCATTCTTCCCCTCCTCGACGATGTTGAACGCGAGTTGTGCGTGGTGGCGGCCCTCCGGATCGACGCCGGCTTTCCGGAGGAGACGCTCCTGAGCTCGTTGGAAGGCCGCGAAACGCCGTACGTGGCGCGTGTCAAAAACAACGCCGTGCTCAATCGCATGGCCGAGCCATTCCTCACGCGCCCCGCGGGGCGTCCTCCCCTTGAGCCTCGGATCTGGTTTCACGAGATGACCTACCAGGCCGGAACCTGGTCGCGCGCACGTCGGGTGGTCCTTGTCGTGCTCGAGCGCACAGGGCAGGCCGAGCTCGACCACTTCTGGCTGATCACTAACTGGACGGAGACGCAGATGGACGGTCCCGCCCTGCTCGCGATGTACCGCGAGCGCGGCACGGCCGAGGGGTACATGGGCGAGCTCATGGATGTCTTGCGCCCGGCGCTGTCCTCCTCGCCACGTCCCAAGAGCAACTATCGCGGCAAGACGCTAG
>JAYTJO010000449.1:0-1894 GCA_043730975.1 Thermoleophilia bacterium
TTGGTCGCCAGATCTCTATAGTTGCTCCGCAATGCCGATGTTCGCGCTCAACTTCTACTCGCCGATCGTCGCCGATCAGCTGCGAACGGGCCGCAAAACGGCCACGATCCGCCTGGGCGACAAGTCGCCGAAGTACAGGAAGGGAATGATCGTCACCGTTCTCGTCGGCACGCGTTACGGCCCGCGCGAGAAGATCTTCGATGCCGTGATCGACCGCGTCGAGGTGAAACCACTCGGAGAGCTCTCACCCCGCGAGATCGAGCACGACAATCCCGGCATCCGCCGGGTCGACGAGCTCGCTCGCTGGATGAGTCAGCTCTACAACCGCGAGGTCGCCGAGACCGACACGGTCACGGTGATCCGCTTCTCACAGATCATCGGGACGATGTTCTAGCCAAGGGTAGGCAGACCCGGCACACCGCTCACGAGCGTCGCCCGAGTCCGAGTGCGTCGCGCATGATCAACGCCCGTTCTCGCGCCCTTTGTGCGTACGACCCGGCGTGATATCGGGTCAGATGACGTTCGTAGCCGGGATTCGGCACGAGCTCCTCGGGGTGGTCGAGCGGGAATCTCAGCGGTCGGTTTGCCCAGCGCCGAAGCGGGTGCCTCCGCCGCCTTGGATGGGTTGCGTCGTCACCCACTCCGATGTTCTCGACCAGGTTGACCGAGGGAATCACAGCAAGACCCCCGAAGCGGATCTGGGTGAAGTACCAGCTTCGGACCCAGCTAGCCTTGCGGCCGGCCCGCGCCGAGTCGAACTTACGCGCGAGCATCCTCCGGAGGGGTGTCGCGTCGCGCTCGACCTCCTCGCGGATCAAGGGCCAGTCGTCGAGATCTCGGTCATACGGGTTCCAGGCCCGCCGCCACGTCGCCCAGCCCCAGATGTGACCCACTTCGGCGAAGAAATAGCTGTGATCGGTGTAGTGCTCGGCATCGGCCATATTGAGCGCAGACACCTGCATGACGCGGGGAACGTCAGCGAACCGATCGAGGATCTCGCGAGCGAAAGGGAACCATTCCGGCGCCGGGATGCAGTCGTCCTCCAGCACGGCGCCTGCTTCGACGTGGGTGAAGAACCAGTCGATGCTGGAGACCATGGCCTCGTCCAGACCCACGTTCGACTCGCGGAACAACCGGTGGACATTGACGGGCCAGTCGACTTCATCGATCAGGGCACGCACCTGACCACAGCGCTCGACGTCGACAGCGTTTCCCGGCCGCGGGCCATCGGACGCGACATAGAGCTCTGAGACTCGTGCGCGCTCCAGTTCTGCGAGCACGCGGCGCGTAAGGTCGGGTCGATTGAAAACGCACAGAAGGGACGGGGGGCGCCGCACTCACGGCCGTGGAGGCATTTCCTTGCTCGGTTTCTCCCATACCGCGAAACCGGGCTGCCCACAACCTCATTTCCCCGCTTTGCGGATCGGGGCGCCGAAGAGCTCGTTCGGTCGCACCGGTGCCCCGCACTCCTCGCACTCAACAAGGAACGCAGACGGAAACCGCGCCCCGCACTCCGGGCACAGGTGCCTGACCTCACCGTTGCACCCCGGGCATGCGCACGGGATCTCGCCTTCGAGCTCGACGAAGTAGCGCAGCGTGAAGCCGCAGTCGACGCAGAACGCCACCCAGTCACCGAGCGTCTTGCGCCGTTCCTCCTGGATCCAGTTCCGTCGGGGCCGCTTGCGCGCTTCCATGCGCCGGAGCGTAGATGACATCCAGAGGCTTGATGCGCATCAAGCCTCGAGCTCCGGCCTCCGGGCGGGGCGGTAGAGTGGCGCCTGACAACGGCCCTAGGGGAACCCATGGCAGTACGGGAAGCGGAGCCCGTCGGCTCACTTCAGGAAGTGCACGATGTCGGTCTCGATCGCGAGGACCTGTTCGGCATCTACAGGGG
>JAYTJO010000450.1:0-1744 GCA_043730975.1 Thermoleophilia bacterium
AACCAACCGAGCCGCCCGACCGCGCTCGTCGCGATCCGGAGGCTCTCCGAGCAGATGTCGGTCGGTGCTTACGCGACGCTGGCACACACCGCGATCGACGAGCGCGTCGCGAGATCCGGAACCGCAGTTGTGAGCGGCGGGACGGGGCTCTATCTCCGGGCCGCGCTCGCCGACCTCGCTGTGCCGCCGCCTCCGGGTATCGGCGTGCGAGAGCGGCTTGCTGCCGAAATCGAAGCCGATCCGGTCGCGGCGCACGACCGTCTCGAAGGCCTCGATCCGCGCTCTGCTGGCGCCGTGCATGTCAACGATACGCGCCGCCTCGTGAGAGCGCTCGAGCTCGCCGAGGCCGGAGATTCGCTCGTTCCCGAAGACGACCGTCTCTGGGCGTCCGGAACGCGCCATCCGACGATGATCGTGGGAATCGACGTTCCGGCGGACGATCTGGAACGGAGGATCGTGGCTCGCACCGCCACCATGTTCGCTCAGGGCGTCGTCGAGGAGGTTCGAGCCGCCCTCGAGGCCGGCGTATCGCCGACTGCTGCCAAGGCACTCGGGCTCGCCGAGATCGCGAGCCTTCCCGAGGTCGAAGCACGCGCGAGGATCATCATCCGGACCCGCCGCTACGCCGCGTACCAACGGAAGTGGATGCGGCGCATCCCCGGCCTCGTTAGCGTTGACGGCACCCGGAGCCCGGAGGAGGTGGCGGATGCAGTTCTCGAAGTGGCACGCGCTCGGCAATAGCTACCTCGTCGTCGAGCAATCCGATGCCGGGCAGCTCACTCCCGACAGGATTCGGCGACTGTGCTCGATCGAGACCGGGATCGGCTCGGACGGTCTGCTCGAGGTCATGCATCGAGAGGGGACGCATGCCCTTGTGACGATCTGGAACCCTGACGGGTCGACGGCCGAGATGTCCGGCAACGGCGTGCGGATCGCCGCCTGCTGGCTCGCCGCGGAGACCGGAGCGGGGGATGTGACGATCGAGACAGCCGACAGACGGATTAGCGCACGGATGCTCGACGGACTCGCGGCAGAGACCGACCTGGGGGAGTTCACAGTCGGCGACCCAGAGGTCATCGACGGGATCGAGCTGACGACCGCCTCGGTTGGCAATCCGCACGCCGTGATCCGGTTTGACGAGCCGACGCGGGATGACCTGCTCCGGCTCGGCCCGCTCGTCGAGAATCACGCGCGCTTCCCCGAGCGCACGAACGTCCAGCTCGTGCGTGTCGATGGCCCGCACGATCTCACGGTGCTCGTCTGGGAGCGGGGAGCGGGGGAGACGAGCGCCTCCGGTTCGTCCTCGGTTGCGGCCGCCGCGGTCGCGGTCGAGCGCGGGTGGTGCGACAGTCCGGTCACCGTGCATCTGCCAGGCGGCGACCTTCGGGTACGAATTGCGGATGGGCTCGCGACATTGACGGGTCCTGCAGAGCGAGTCGCCTGGGGCTCGACGACGCTGTAGGGGCTAGACCGCGATCTCGAACTCGCGCAGGACGTCGTTCAACGACGTCTTCAGATCTGTCGAGGCGTTCCGCTCACCGACAATGAGCGCGCACTGAAGCCCATACGTGCCGGCTGCGAACTCCTTCTGCCGCACTCCCGGGAGCACAACTTTGCGCGGCGGAACCTCGCCGCGATACTCGACCGGCTCGGGGCCTGTGACATCGATGATCGGAATCGATGCAGAGAGAACCACGTTCGGTGCGATCACGGCACCGGCGCCGATGCGCACGCCCTCCACGAT
>JAYTJO010000451.1:0-6505 GCA_043730975.1 Thermoleophilia bacterium
ATCAGGCGCTTCTCGATGCAGGTGAGGTCGATTGCGTCGTCGTCGCGGTGCCCCACGCGTACCACTACGAGATCGCCCGCGACACGCTCGACGCGGGCCTCGGGGTTCTGGTCGAGAAGCCGATGGTCCTGCGTGCCGCTGAGGCATGGGATCTCGTCGAGAGGTCGCGCGCTCGTGATCTGCCACTCGTCGTCGGCTACACGTTTCAGTTCACGCGGGTCGCGCAGCGTGCCAGGCGCGCGCTCAGCAAGGGTGAGATCGGCGACCTCTTGCTCGTCTCGGGATTGTTCGCATCGATGGTGCAGTCGTACTACAGCTCCAGGCCCGCCGACTACGCCGACGTCTTCGAGTTCCCGCTGACAGGACCGAAGCCTGACACGTATTCCAACCCCGCCATCTCGGGAGGCGGGCAGGGGCAGACTCAAATCACCCACGCGATGGGGATGGTGCTGTGGGCGACGGGCGCGCGCGCAGTCGAAGTCAACGCCCGGATGGCGAACGCCGGGCTAGAGGTCGACCTGGTCGATGCCGTCTCGTACACCCTCGACAACGGTGCCATCGGCACGATGGCGGCGACGGGGAGCATCAAGCCCGGTCAGGGCGAGCAACTCGAGTTGCGCTACTACGGGAGCGACGGATACGTCCTGCAGCAGCCGCTCACGGGGACGTTGACCGTGCAGCGGGATGGCTCCGAACCCGAGCTGGTCGAGACGCCTCCTGACGACATCTACCCGGCGCACGCCACCGCGCGCTGTCTCGTCGACCTCGTGCGCGGCGAGGGTGAAAACGACGCTCCAGCGGAACCAGCGGCCGCCACCGTCGAGTTCCTGGAAGCGGCGTACCTGAGCGCCCGTGAACATCGTGCGGTGCGGGTCGAAGAGCTCTCCAAAGAGCTCCCCCACACCGATCGATAGGCCTCCCGCCCACGAAACGCTTGACATTGCGGTAGTGAGCGTACTAGGGTCGCAAGCGGTACCGGAATCGTATCCAGTAGTGTCCAACCGTTCTGAAAGGCGACGGGATCCTGCAGTCGTTCGAGGAACGTGGCCACGCGGAAGGAGGGCATTCGAACGCAAGGGGTTCCACCCGGAACGAGGGCAAAACAGGGTTACACCCGGAAACGAGGGCACGAACAATCTGTTTGACGCCCACCGAAACATCCAATCTCCGGCGTTGTGGTGAAAGCGTCGGCCCTGCTGGTGAGGAAAGGTCAAAGATGAAGTTCTCAGTGAAACCGGCTCCCGCGAGGGCCACCATAGTCGGGTTGCTTGCGGTGGTGGGTATCGCGATCATCGGCGTTGCGGTTGCTTCCGCTGCAGGTCTCGCGGCACCCAAGCAGAAGAATGTCGCGGTTCAAAAGCAAGCGGTTATCGGGAGCGGCAAGGGCATCGTGATCGGCTACGCAACAAGCCTCGAGGCCGTTCCCATCGTCCACGTGATCTCGAACGGCATCAGGCTGCAGGCGAAACGAGCCGGCGTAAAGCTGATCTTCTGCGACACCGGTGGCGACGTCGCCAAGGCGCTCGACTGTGCGAAATCGATGAAGACGCAGGGCGCACAGGGAGTCCTGCAATTCCAGCATGACGCAAAGGCCTCCCCTTCCATCTGTAAGGCTGGGCCTCAGGGAGTGCCGGTCTTCGCGATCGACATCCCGCAGGCGCCCTGCCAGACCTCGTTCATGGGTGTGGACAATGCGTATGGCGGCTTCGTGGCAGGCGAACTGGCAGGACGTCAGGTCAAGGCCAAATGGAACTGCAAGTACGACGCCTGGGTCTCACTCGAGCAGCCCGAGATCGGCGCCCCCAACGAGCAGCGCATGGGGGGGTATCGGAAGGGCTTCCAGTCGGTTTGCCCGGGCCCGATCACGAAGCTGAAGAAGTTCGGTTTCGACGCGACGGCGAACCAGGCGAGGACGATCATGACCGACGCGCTAACGACGCTGCCTGGCCTGAAGCGCATCATCGTGGCGTCGATCGACGACGAGGGAATCCAGGGTGCGTTCGCTGCCGCGAAGTCGGCTGGCCGCCCGAAGGACGTCTACGGTATCTCGCTCGGCGTCGCTGACAAGGTAACCAAGTGTGGGATCGCGAAGAACCCGAACTGGTTGGCCGCGACAGCAATCGCTCCCGAGAAGTACGGCTGGGTTGCGATCCCGAACATGATCACTGCGATCAAGACCGGCAAGAAGCCGAACAAGTTCCTCTACGTGCCGCTGGTCGCGGTAAACAGCAAGAACATTGGCAAGTACTACGCGAATCTGAACTGCTAGGGATAGGGGCAAGTGACGGATCTCTTCCAACTTCGGGCGCGTGGGATCCGTAAATCGTTCGGTGGCGTCGAGGTGCTACGCGGAGTAGACCTCGACGCCACCGGCGGAACTGTCCTTGCGCTTCTCGGCGAGAATGGTGCCGGGAAGTCGACGTTGGTCAAGACGCTTGCCGGTGACTACGAACCAGATGTCGGATCGATCGAGATCGCTGGTGAACGTCACCGGTCACTCGATCCGCTGGCGGCACGGCGGCAAGGAATCCGAATGATCTATCAGGAGCTGGCGGCAGCGCCGGAACTATCGGTGGCGGAGAACGTGATGCTGGGACAGTGGCCAGCGACGCGCGGGATCGTCGATTGGCGGTCACTACGAGCGCGTGCGCAGGGAATCCTCTCCGAATTGGGCGTCGATCTCGATCTTCGAGCTGAGGTTTCCAGCCTTCGTGTCGCCGAGCGTCAGGTGATCGAGATCGCTCGCGCGCTCGTCGGACAGGCGCGCTGTCTGATTCTCGACGAGCCGACCGCTGCCCTCTCACACGAAGAGGTCGAACGTCTCTTCGCATTCGTCCAACGCCTTCGCGACAAGGGCGTCGCAATCATCTACATCACCCATCGCCTCGACGAGGTGATCAGGATCGCCGATCGTGTGCAGATCCTGCGGGACGGCTCGTCTGTACTCGTGGGACCCGTGTCCGATTACAACCGCGGCGACCTCGTCACCGCGATGGTCGGCAAGGAAGTCGGTGCGGTCAAGCGGCCCCAGCGACTCGATCGGGAGGTCGGCGACCCGCTGCTGCGATTCGAGGCCGCCTCGTGCGTCTCGGCGTTCGAGAACCTCGACCTGACGGTCTCGGGCGGAGAGGTGGTTGGGTTGTACGGGAAGATTGGATCAGGCACGGCTGAGGTCGCGGAGGTCGCCTTCGGTGTCAGGAAGCTGAGCGGCGGACGGATCTCCGGCGGGGCAAACGGGGCCGCTCTCCGAGGCCCGGTGCAGGCGATCGATGCGGGCGTCGGCTATTTGCCGGCCGACCGACAGCGTGATGGCACGTTCATGGTCCTGTCGGTCGCCGAGAATCTCTGCGCCCCCTCGTGGCCGCGACTCGCGCACGCGCGAGTTCTGATCACCTCCCGCATGCAGGCCACCGCCTACAACCGCTGGCATGACGTGCTGAGCATTCGGTCGCGCAACGACCCGCAACAGAAGATCGGCACGCTCTCCGGCGGCAATCAGCAAAAGATCCTCCTCGCGCGCTGGCTCGAGTCGGGATCGCAAGTGCTCGTTCTCGTCGAGCCGACGCGTGGTGTGGATGTCGGTGCCCGTGCCGAGATTTACAAGGTGATCCGCGATCTTGCTGCCGACGGCATCGGAGTTCTTGTCGTGTCGTCCGACTACGAGGAGGTCGTGCAGGTGTCTGACCGGGCGCTCGTGATGGCCAGAGGTGCCGTATCGGCGAACCTCGCCGGGGATGCAATCACGATCGAGCGCCTCAGTTTGGCGGCGGGGGAGTAATGCCAAACGAGAACGCTTCACCCGAGGCTGGGCTGCGTGCTCCCCGACGGAGCATCTGGCGGCGGCTTCCCGAGACAACAGCCCTGCTCGTGTTTCTCGTGGCGGAATGCATCTTCTTCTCGATCCGGTCACCGTACTTCCTCGCGTGGGACAACTGGCTGAACATCCTCACCGCGATCGCGGTGATCGGCATCGTCGCAGCTCCGGGGACGCTGCTCATGACCGCAGGCCAGTTCGATCTTTCGGTCGGATCGATTACCGCATTCACGTCCGTGATCGTTGCAAATCTTGCGTTGAGCCACAGCCTCGGGCTCTCTGTCACCGTTGCGTTCGTCGCGGCCCTCGCGGTCGGGATGATCAACGGTTTTCTTGTCACGGTTGTCGGCGTGAATGCGCTGATCACGACGCTCGGCACGCTGGCAGCGTTTCGCGGGTTGTCAAACGTCGTTGCCGACGGCCAAAGCGTCGGTGTGGAGGGGTTTTCCTGGCTCGGCACCGACCGGCCCATTGCGAATATCCCGATCCCCGTTTTCCTGCTCATCGCTGTGCTCGGCTTCGTGTGGTTCCTGATGCGCTACACGGTCTACGGCCGTTCGATGTACGCCATCGGCTCGAATGCGTCGGCGGCGCGGCTTGTCGGCGTGAGAACGGGCCGCTTCGTCTTTATCGGCTTCCTGCTCTCCGCTGCCGCATGCGCCCTCAGCGGTCTCATCCTCACGTCCCAGCTGGGTGTCGGCTCGGGACTCTTCGGAATCGGGATGGAGCTTTCCGTGATCACCGCAATCGTTCTTGGTGGTGCGAGCCTGAGTGGCGGCCGAGGTTCCATCGTCGGCACCGCCATCGGACTGCTGATCATCGGGGTCCTCAACAACGGGCTGACGCTCACGGGGGTCGATCCCTTCTACCAGGATGTTGCCCGCGGTACGCTCCTCATCTGCGCTGTCTCGTTTGACCGACTGCGCGTGAGGATCGGAGTCTAGATGGGCGAGGTTCAGAGTCGATGAAGCTTGACGGAATTGACGGTCGCGTTGCTCTCGTGACAGGCGCCGCTCGCGGGATCGGGCGCTGTGTTGCAGAAACGCTTCGCGACCAGGGGGCTCGTGTCGCGGCCGGCAGCCGCTCGGCGCCCGAGATCGAACGGGTGCTCGGACTCGAGATGGATGTGACCTCTGACGACGCGGTCGAGCGTGCCTTCGCGCGGGTGGAGGACGAGCTCGGCGCGGTCGAGCTGCTCGTGGCCAACGCCGGAATCTACGTTGTCGAGCGCCTCGAGGACACGTCCCTCGATTCGTGGCGGCGCACGATGGACGTCAATCTCGACGGCGTCTTCCGTTGCCTTCGACGCGCCCTCCCCGGTATGAGCGAGCGCGGCTACGGGCGTGTCGTCATCGTCGGCTCGAGCGCCGGCAAGACGGGCGGCAAGCGACCCGGTGCCGCCTACGGGGCGTCGAAGGCGGGTGTGATGACGCTCGCGCGGGGGCTGGCATTCGAGTTCGGCGGCACTGGTGTAACCGTGAATGCGGTCGCTCCCGCCCTCATCGAGACGGACATCATGGCGGGACTCGCGGACCTTTCGAGCCAGGTTCCCGTCGGCCGTCTCGGGCAGCCGCAGGACGTGGCTGACATGGTCGCGTTCCTGTGCTCGGGCCACTCGGGATTCATCACCGGAGAGGTCGTCGACATCAACGGCGGCTTCCTGATCGACTGATCGTCATGCGAGAGGACAGCCCTAAACGCGCCGTTGACCTGCCTCTGAAGGCGATACTCGACAACATGTCCCGGCCGCGAAATCGAGGAACGGGAGACGGCCTCCGGCGGCCGCGCCCCGGAATGCGAGAGGTCGCGCAGGTGGCAGGGGTGGCGATGTCGTCGGTTTCGCGGGTTCTCTCCGACCACCCGGACGTCAGTCCTGTCATGCGCGCGCGCGTTCTCGCAGCCGTTGAGGAGCTCTCCTACAAGCCGAACATGTTGGCGCAAAGCCTCCGGCGGCAGGAGACAATGTCAGTCGGGTTCGTGGTGCGTGACATCTCCAACCCGCTTATGGCGGAGCTCGTGAAGGCAGCCGAGACGAGGCTGCGCGAGTCGGGCTATTCGCTTTTGCTGACGAACTCGGAGAGCTCTCCTGATCTCGACGCGTCGCACATCAGGCTTTTCGAGCAGCGTCGCGTCGACGGGCTCATCCTGTCACTGACGAGCGAGACCCACGAGGATACGAACCACCTGCTCGAGCAGCTCGACGTTCCGTGTGTCGTCGTCGACCGCGACGTTGCTGCGTCGGTGAAGGTAAGCCGCGTCCTTTATGACCACCAGAGCGGCGTCCGCGCCGCCGTCGGGCACCTGCTCGACCTCGGGCATCGGCGCATCGACCTCGTCCTTGGCTCACCAGTGCGGCCTTCGCGGGAGCGTCGGATCGGGTTCGAGACCGAGTTCGCACGGAGGGGTCTTTCGAGGAGCTACCGCATCATCGAGGCGGGGGAGTTCGCCGCCGAGTCCGGTGAACGCGCGGTGGCTGAGCTCCTGGACGGGGCGGACCCGCCGACGGCGATCGTAGTCGGTTCGAACCAGATGGTTCCCGGAGCTGTGCGCGCGCTCGCCGCGCGCAACATCGAGCTGCCGCGCGATCTCTCACTCGTCGGCTGTGACGACATCATTCTGGCCGAGCTCTATCGACCGCCGATTGCAGTCGTGAAGTGCGACAACGCCGAGGTCGGTCGGCTGACGGCCGAA